>CAJUJV010000074.1:14264-19656 GCA_910586845.1 uncultured Hungatella sp. | reverse complement strand
CGGCGACATCACCCAGGGTCTTCCCCGTGTGGAGGAGCTTTTCGAGGCCCGTAAGCCCAAGGGTCTCGCCATCATCACCGAGTTCGGCGGAACCGTGGCCATCAAGGATACGAAGAAGAAGAGAGAGATCATGGTGACCGATACGGAGACCGGCACTTCCAAGACCTATCTGATCCCTTACGGATCCCGTATCAAGGTCGTGGATGGCCAGGTGCTGGAGGCAGGCGACGAGCTGACAGAAGGAAGCGTGAATCCCCATGACATCTTAAAGATCAAGGGAGTCCGCGCAGTTCAGGACTACATGATCCAGGAGGTTCAGAGAGTTTACCGCCTTCAGGGCGTGGAGATCAACGACAAGCATATCGAGGTCATTGTGCGCCAGATGTTAAAGAAGGTGAAGGTCGAGGAGAGCGGAGACAGCGAAGTGCTTCCCGGCGTATCCATGAATGTACTGGAATTTAACGATATGAATGAAAAACTGCTGGCAGAGGGCAAAGAGCCTGCAGAGGGCAAACAGGTGATGCTGGGTATCACCAAGGCGTCTCTGGCCACAGATTCCTTCCTGTCTGCCGCTTCCTTCCAGGAGACCACCAAGGTTCTGACAGAAGCAGCCATCAACGGCAAGATCGATCATCTCATCGGCCTGAAGGAGAATGTGCTGATCGGTAAGCTGATCCCGGCAGGTACGGGTATGAAACGGTACAGATCCGTAAGACTGGACAGCGACCTTAACATGGATGACGAGATTTCTCTCAGCGAGGAAGAAGATGAGAAGACTTCCGATGAGGAGTTTTCTGAGGACGAGATGATGGATGAGGCCGAGGAAGTGCTGGATCTGGATGATCTGGAAGATAACGATGAGGAAGAGACGTAAGAGAATCATAAGGTTATAAAAAAGGAGAGGCTGTCTGTCGGGAAATAGACAGTCCTAAACAGGGCAGATGTGATGCGTATGCACCACATCTGCCCTGAAATCTTTAAAAAAAGATGTTTTACAAAACAGCTCAAGACTGCAAGATGATGCTTGACAGAAAGGCTGCGTTGCGATAAAATAAGATTGGTTCATTGAGTTAGCATAAGCTAACTAATAATAAATGGAGGTGATCTTTTATGGTTGATATATTGATCGTGGCAGTGGTGGGAAGTCTGGTGGCAGGGATTCTGTGGAAAAAGGTCAAGGACCATAAGTCAGGAAAAGGAGGCTGCGGATGTGGCTGCTGCGGCGGATGCTCGTCTAAGGGGAATTGTCACAAGTAGAAGAGGAAGACACGGTATTTTTGGCAGCGGCCGGGGTACCGTGTTTTTTGTTTGTGGAAGCTGGGTTCTTTGGCAGTACAAAAAATTGATGATAAAAAAGCAGCAAAATTTGATGATTTTTTCCCTTTGAGAATACTACAGAGTATCAAAGTCAAGTATACTTAATTCATCGAAAGGGAAGAGTTCCGAAAGAGCTTTATCAGCGGCCACCTGCAAGGAGATAGGATTATAGCAAATTTGTTGGTGCGGAATTTTGATATCAGCCGAGTCTGCTGCCAGGCAAAAGCAGCAGAAAGACAGACTATTTTCCCTTAAGGAACTGTCAATGAGTCAAGTAATAGTATATATTTAACGTGTATCATAGGTCAGGAGGTGAGAGCATGATATTAGGTTGCAGATGTTATCGTTGTCCCATGAGACTGGTCTGGCTCATTGGCTCCCCACTTTGCTAGTGGGGTATATAAGTCGGCGAAAGCTGACGGTCAGAAACCTGTCAACCATCATCATTTCATAGGGAGGAAGCAATATGTCAGATTTAACAGATATGCTTGTTCGCGCGGCTGGTGTGTCATCTGTAGCTGGAACCGTTGGAGCCAGTATTGGCGGCAGTGTCACTGCTGTGTTTGGTCCGGCAGCTGCTGGCGGGGCGGCGGTTGGTGGTCTCATCGGCTCGGCCGGTGGTTTTGTCTGCTCTCTGTGTTCCGATTTGTTCGGTTAGCGCGTATCTCTGGTATCGGGGGGAACCCGATACCAGAGAAAATGTCATGAACGGCAGATCACCATGAAAGATATGAAGCCGGATGGCAGCGGAGGACTATAGATGTATCGATTTTGTGATTTAGGAGGGAGGAAGAATTGGTTCGTTTAGCGCTGACAGAGCTGAGAAAAATGAACTGTGACGGATATATTTTCCCGGCGGATTATTATGACATACCGGGCGTGGAGTGCTTCCGGGATTTGGAGGCAGTGAAGAGGCACGCTTTTGAGAAATTAAAAAGCTATCAGGCTGAGACCGCAGATGTCTATCTGAACGGGGGGATGTCCATGGAAACCCTGGCAGTAATCCAGGCCGCGGCCCGACTGGATATCCGGCTGAATCTGTGGCATTATGACAGAGAGGGAGAGACTTACGTTTGTCAGAAGCTCTGCTGGAAACCTGCGGTCCGGGTCGGTGAGGAAAAAGAGGCCGGGGAGGAGATGTTCCTCTGCCGGGGACGTCACTGGAGTCCGGAGGAGAAGTCGGTTTTTTCTGTGATACCGGCAGATAAAATCTTTGATTTTCAGTGGCAGGAGGAGCAGGCAGGGGAAGCTTTGAAGGGCAGCAGGGGTAAAAAAGTAAGAATCTGTGTGTCAGGGCTTACACCGGCCATGGTCAGTGTTTTAAACGCGGCGGCGAAAGAAGAGGTTTCCGTTGTCTGGCTTCATTACGATTATGATACGGAAGAGTATTTTCCGCAGGATATGGATGAGTAGCTTGTGGATAAAACAGAGTAGGAAAGAGGTGATGTTGTGGGAATATCAGGTTTTATGACTCCGCCGGAAGAGTATTGGAAACGCTGCCCATATTGTCTGAAACCGCTCGGAAAAATAGATATTATAAAACGAAAGCAAAAACGCACGGTCATATGTAAGAACTGCGGGCGGGCAATTGATGAACGGTGGATCCACTGGTAAAGTTCCTTGACAGAAAAATTCCCATGGCATATAGTTGGATGTATAAGAGCGGGATCAGAAAGGATGGGTTGACGGATGGAAAACCGTCCTTTGACCTCATAAGGAGATGGTCTATGGAACCGACAAAGATATTTTTTGATATGCTGTTTGATTACAGATATCTGAAATATATTTTTAAATATGGATTTTTCTGGGATGACGATATCACCAAATTTCTGCTGTCAAAAAGCAGTCAGAGAGTGAGGGAACTGTCTAACGCCATCTCAGATTCTGTATACGAGAACTGTGTCACCGAGCCGTGGTATGAACATGCCAACGGGGGAAGGACGAAAAAGTCGGGGCGGCTGCTGGTGAGGCAGAATCATTATCGCTTGCTGCGGAATCAGTGGTTTCAGAATCTGTGCGGCTGCTGTGGGAACTTTTCGTATATGGCGGCGGAAGAGACGATCAGGAGGTGTACGCAGGGGCCGTACAGCCGCTGCAGGGACGAGAGGGAGAAAGAGACGTGTCCTTACAGAAGACTCTGCAGTTTTAAGGAGGAAAGGGAGGCCTTCCTGGAGCTTCTTGGCGGGGTGGCCAGGGAAGACGCGGCTGTGTGGAAAAGCAATTGGATTCATAAGATGGTTTTTAACTCTTACGGAGACATCATAATGCAGAGAGATACCGGAGGTATCGTCCTGAAGGAGAACAGCTGGAAGGAATTTTTTGAACCTTCGCCATCTCACACTGGTACTGGTCATTCCGGACATGCTTCGGAGAAGAACAGCAGGAAAAAATTTCCTCAGCCGGAGAGATTTTCGGATATGTTATGTTTTTTCTCCGGCTTCACACCCATGTCTGTGCTGGGTTGGAATTTCTTAAAAAGGCAGGGACGCCGAACGAACGCGTCTTATATTATCGTCCGCAATCTTCCCATGGAATTTGAGTTTGAGCAGGAATACATATACCGATGTCTGCATGCCATAAATCGGAGAAAAAACGTAATCTGTGAGGAGAAAGAATATGTTCCCGTGAAACTTTTCTACAGGGACAGAGGTTTGGCCGGGGTCAAGGAACATCTTTATCTGAAAGCGGTTCCGCTGGCCGGCGAATCCATCCATTGGGACGAGGCGGTGGATCTCCCTCTGTCTGGTGGAGTTCATGTCAGGCCAGGGGGAAAGATACCGCAGGTTCAGGGAACGGAGACCGAAAAGAAGGCGCCGGAACATGGGGAGCGGCCAGGAAGCGGAGATCTGCCGGACAGAGGAAAGCTTTCCGGCGGAAAGGGACAGAGGGAAGAGGATACCAGAGAGTTTCAGGTGGAATTTTATTATAACAGCGACACAGAGTATCTCATAGGCAGGAGGAAAGAGGGGTGGGGGGAATTCATCGTGGACACCAGCGCCAGGGATGAGATTAAGACCATGGAATCCCCCTATTATAAAGACCATATCAGCTGGAACGTAGATGTGGTGACTTACCGCATCGAAGTGAGCGATGTTCCGGGATTTCGTCTGTTTATCCGGTCATTTGGGGATTTCGCCAGGATCGTAGGTTTCCCGGAATCCTTAGAGGAACCCTTAGAGAGTGCGGGGGTAACGGCAGGCGCCCGCCAGAAGGGACTGATTATGGAACACGAGTCTCTGCTGAGTGTGTACAACTCCGATGTGCTGATGGAGGAGGCCCAAAACAGAGGAAAGCGATTGCCTCCCAGGCAGGCGGAGCTGCAGTGGCTGGATTTTGTCCTGAGAGAGTATCCGGGATTTTGCAGTATTTTTCTGGAGCCGGAGAGTATTGATGAGGTGAAGGAGAAGCTGGCAGAAGAGTGTCAGGGAAGAGAGTGGTTTGACAGGGAGAGGTTCGATTTCGGGCCCCGGGTGAAGGATCTGGAAATGCGGGTGTGCCCTAAGTACAGGAGAATCCTGGACGCCATCTATGAGGGGCGGATCCTTCGATATGTGCATCACGACGAGCAGGTAAGGATCGTTCCCTATGCTCTGGAGTATGACGTGACACGGCATCTGGCGGGGGGAAACCGGGAGCCTATGGATATCATGTGTTATGATCTGGATGAGAAGAGGACGGTCAATATCCCCTACAAGAAAATCGAGACCAGGGACAGCCTCAGCAGGGAGGAGCATACATTTTCTGAACTGGAAAAGATGTATCATGTCCTGGCCTACGCAATCCGCTGCGGGACAATGGGAAAACTTAAGATCGACGAGAAGACGGCTCATTTTCTGGAATGTGTGTGGAAACCGGACCCCAGGGGCGAGGACAATTATAACCGGCTGATTCGAAAGAAAGCGGGGAAAGAGAGAAGCATTGTCGCAGAGTATGAAAAATTCGTCAAACTTTGCGGGGATAATGAAAAACAGGAGGCGGAAACCTTTTTCCGCAGGGTCTTTGATTATTGGAAGACCATGGAAGAGAAATCCGGCGAGAGGCTGAAGGATGGGAGACTGAAATTTACCGTAAGTTA
>CAJUJV010000074.1:6116-14254 GCA_910586845.1 uncultured Hungatella sp. | reverse complement strand
GCGAGAGGAACAAGTATCAGGCCTTCCTTCTGTCGTGCTTCAGGGATGGCTGCAAAAGACTGTGGTCCCCGAGGGCAGGCAGGGACGTAAAGGGGGCTTTGGAGAAGATAAGTGACAGGGAGATCTGGGAACTGATCAGCGGCAGTCCAGTGGATGGAGTCGTCAATGAGATTGCGTATTTTAATGAGAATCTGAAAAACCAGGAAGTATCTTTTGTTCTGAAGGACCGCAATGAAGAAGCGGTTGAGAAAGTATACAATGTATTCCGCAATTTTATCTGCGCCGGCGAGAGGCTGAAGGATGGGAGACTGAAATTTACCGTAAGTTACGAGTCTTTTTTTTACAGAAAGATCCACATGGCCCTTATGGTTCTGTCTGATCTCATAGAGGATGTGGAACCGGAAAAAACAGGGGAGATCATCAGGAAAAGAATAAAAAACAAGGAGAAAAGCGACATATGAAAAACAATATTCTGATCGCCGCGGTGGGAAGAACAGATCCTATAAGAGGGGAACACGACGGGCCGATTCTCCATATCGTCCGCCATTACCGGCCGGAAGCGGTGATCCTGATCCTCTCGGAGGAGATCGGGAAAGAGGAGGCGGAATATCATCACAATGAGACGGCTATCCATTTGCTGGATAAGGATTGTAAAGTGGAACCGATCCAGACAGAGATTCATAATGCCCACAGTTACGATGATTTTTCCACAGCATTTCTCACCATCTGCGGTGAGGTCAGGAAACGATATCCGGATAAGAAGGTTCTTTTGAACATCACATCCGGGACTCCCCAGATGGAGACTGCGCTGTGTATGATCGCTATATCTGATCCGGAGCATTACATGGCCATACAGGTGAGCAATCCGGCTGGATCTTCTACCAGAACCGATGCTTTCAATCCTCGGAAAGATTTGGTAGAAGATTGGTTTGAGATGGATCTTGACAATTTGGAGGGCAGTCCCTGCCGGTGCCACGAGCCGCGGCTTCTCAACTTCAGAAGGCCCATGGTGCAGCTTCAGATTGTGTCCCTGATGGAGAATTATGATTATTCCGGCGCTCTGCTTCTGTATCAGGAAAACCGGCAGAATTTTTCGGAAAAGACGGGGCTGCTCCTGGAACACGCCAGGAGGAGGCTGAATCTGGAGCACAGAGAGGCGGAGCAGACAGCGGTGAAGCTGGGCATGAAGGATGAACTTTATCCCATAAAGCGTTCCGACATCGCGCAGCTGACCGAATTTTTTAACAGTATGAGAATCAAGCAGGCCCGGGGGGAACTGAACGACTTTTCTATGAGACTGGAGATCATGACCTTGTATCTGGGCCGCTATCTGATGGAGAAGCGCATGAGGGTGGCCATGGAGGATATCACAGTAGGAAGGGGCCTGAAAAACTCCCACATCATGTATCTGTCCAAGGACAAGTGTACGAAAAAGATACCTGGGATCCAGAAGTATCTGGATGAGCAGTTTTCGGACAAAAAAATGGGGAAGTTTGAATGGGAAAAACCGGTGAACGCCCTTTCCGTTGTGCATATTGTAAAGTTTCTCAGCACGCAGCCGGGAAATGAAAAGTATGGGAACGCGGCGGACGAGCTGATCCGGTGGTCAGTGTTATCAGGGCAGGTGAGAAACCCGGCGGCTCATACCATTGTGGCCATAACCGACGAGATTATAAAGGAGTCTTATGGCAACAAGGATTCAGCGGCGCTGGTCCGGTCTATCCGTGCTGTTTTGAGACAGGCTTTTGGAAATGAGGGAAAGGATGAGGCCTTTGCGATCTATGAGCGGATCAATGAGATGGTGAAAAAGTCCATGGAGGAACAGGAAGGCAGAGAGAAATGATGTTAGCAAGAATCGAGATGAAATTGGGTTGTCAGGAAAACCTGTCCTATCAGATGTCCTCCCTTTTTCACGGTGTTCTTATGGAACGACTTTCTGAGGAGTACGGCGATTTTCTTCATCAGTCCCGTCTCCATCCCTATACCCAGCATCTGGAGCGCAGGGATGGGGACTGGTACTGGGTCGTCAACGCACTCAACAGAGAAGCGGTTCAGAAGATCATCTATGAGGCGCTGATCCCGGCGGACCGGATCATGATAAAGAAAACGGATCAGGAGCTTTCTGTGGAGAAGAAACAGGTGGAAGAGTGTACATACCGGGAATTGACGGATCAGTTTTATCTCTCGGAGAGCAGCCGGTATATCCAGATTCATTTTATAACGCCTGCGGCTTTTAAACAGCAGGGCAGGTACGTGTTTTATCCGGATCTGCGCTGCATTTATCAGAGCCTGATGAACAAATACGATGCGGCGGTGAAGGAAGAGAGTATGTGTGACGAAGAGACCCTGGAGGAACTGTGCCGGAATTCGGAGATCCGCGGTTATGATTTAAAGAGCACACAGTTTTATCTGGAAGGAATTAAGATTCCCTCTTTTATCGGGAAACTTACCATCCGGGTGGGAGGGACCCGGACTATGGCAGACTTTGCCAATCTGCTGTTTCGGTTTGGAACTTATTCCGGAGTGGGCATCAAGACCGCTCTGGGTATGGGAGCGATAAAGCTTATGGGGAAAGGGGGAAAGAAAACGTGACGGAGAGACAGATCAAGCTGGCTGTGGGAAGCATGCTCCACGATATCGGAAAAGCGGCGTACCGGAGCGGCGACGGGAGAAATCACAGCCAGAGCGGGTATGATTATCTGAAAAATGAGGCAGGCATTCAGGATGAGGATATCCTGGACTGTGTACGCTTTCACCACGGCGGCAGGCTGAAGGGGGCATCCATTGATCCGGATCATATCGCATATATAACTTACTATGCAGATAATGTTGCCGCTGCCGCTGACCGCCGGGAGAGACAGGATGGGGAGGCCGGTTTTGATAAAAAGGTTCCTCTGGAGAGTATTTTCAATGTTTTAAACGGAAATCACGGCTGCAGCCATTACAGCAGGCAGGTTCTGAATCCAAAAGAGGGAATCATCTATCCCACAGAAGAGAACGTGGAGATGGATGACGGGTTCTATAAAAAAGTGATGGGAAATATTACAGAGAACCTGAAAGGTCTTGGCAGCTCCCCGGAATATGTAAATTCCCTGCTGTCCGTCCTGGAGGCCAATCTCTCCTACATTCCCTCGTCTACATCCAAAAAAGAGCTGACGGATATCTCTCTGTATGACCACGTGAAGATAACGGCGGCCGTCGCTCTGTGCACGGAGCGGTATCTGGAGGCCGAAGGGATCAGGGATTACAGGAGAGAGCTGTTTGAGCAGAGGGAAAAGGCATATGAGAAACCCATGTTTCTGCTCTATTCCATGGACATTTCGGGAATCCAGAATTTTATCTACACCATCAGCAGCAAAGGGGCTCTGAGAGGCCTTCGGGCAAGGAGCTTCTACCTGGAGATCGTCATGGAGCATATGATCGACGAACTGCTGGACAGGCTGTCACTGTGCAGGACGAACCTGATCTATTCCGGAGGGGGCCACTGCTATCTGCTGCTTCCCAACACTGTGCAGGTCTGTGAGACAGTGGAGGACCAGGAGCGGGAAGTCAACCGGTGGTTTATGGACACATTCGGCATATCTCTGTATGTGGCCGGCGGATATGCCCCGTGCGGCGCAAAATCCCTGAGGAATGAACCGGGAGGCAGCTATTGTGAACTGTACAGGACAGCCTCCAGAATGATATCAGGCAAGAAGGCCCACCGGTACGGCCCGGAGGAGATCCTTCATCTGAACGAGATCAGCCATAAGGGAGACCGTGAATGCAGCATCTGCCATAAGATGGACCGGATCGACAGTGAAGACCGGTGCCGGGTCTGCGCGGCGCTGGAGAAGATGTCAGCTGCTATTCTGTATCAGGACTTTTTTACCGTGATCAGAGAACCGGAAGACGGAGCTCTTCCCCTTCCGGGACAGAAATATCTGGCGGCGGACACGAAACAGCAGATGATCAGACGGATGGATACAGAAGCCTATGTGAGATCTTATACGAAGAACGAGATCTATACAGGGAAGCATGTGACCACAAAGCTGTGGATCGGGGATTACACTACAGGTGACAGCTTTGATGAGTTTGCATCAAAAGCAGGAGGGATCGAAAGACTTGGAGTCCTCCGGGCGGACGTGGACAATCTGGGCCATACGTTTGTATATGGATTCCAGAGACCGGGCGGCGATGACAGTTATGTAACCTTATCAAGGACGGCGGCGCTGTCCAGACAGCTTTCCCTGTTTTTCAAGGGCTACATCAACAGATTGCTGGCTGAGGGAGATTCCCGTGAATTAAGCGGCGGCGGAAAGCGAAATGTGACGATCGTATATTCCGGCGGCGACGATGTTTTTCTGGTGGGAGCGTGGAATGAGGTTATCGACGCCTTTACAGACCTTCATAAAGCGCTGGAACGTTTTACCCAGGGAACCCTGACCGTCTCAGGGGGAATCGGCCTCTATCCCTCCGGCTATCCCATCAACATTATGGCCGGGGAGACAGCAAAACTGGAGGACTGCTCCAAAGGGCATGACGGGAAAAATGCGGTTACGCTGTTTGACGAGAACCATACTTATGGCTGGGAAGAATTTGTAGATGATGTGCTGGGAGAAAAACTGAAGGAGATCCGGATCTTTTTTGAGTCGTCTGAGGAGAGAGGACTGGCATTTTTGTACCGTCTTCTGGAGCTTCTGAGGAACGAGAAGGAAAAGATCAACACGGCCCGGTACGTATATCTTCTGTCCCGCATGGAGCCTGGTCAGAAGAGCTCCAAAGAACAGAAGGATGCCTACCGGCGGTTCGCCGAAAACATGTATCAGTGGCGGAAGGATCCGGAAAACCGGAGAAAGGTCATCACAGCCATGTATTTATATACATATCTGACAAGGGAGAAGGAGGAGAACCGATGAAGCTGGATGAAAATAATTATGTAGATCTTGCGGAAGCCGCCATTACAAAGCTGGAAGCCATGACCAATCCGAGAACGGGCAGGAAAATTCCCATGGCTACCACTTCCAAGATCAGAAACCTGCTGGCTATGACGGCGGAACTCTACAATGACGTGCAGAACAGTTCGGGAGAACTGCTGTCCAACGATATAAAAGGGAGGATCAATTATCTTAAGATCCGTATGGTCTATGAGGCGGGAAGAGAACCGGCGGTAAAGAATCTGGTGGAGACGGCGGAGCTGCTCCAGCATTTAGATGAGATCAGGGGAAACAGAAAACAGTTTATCTTATTCAGCCGGTACATGGAAGCCCTGGTGGCTTACCACAGATATTATGGCGGAAAGGACAATTAGGAGGAGAGGCGTATGTTTGCGAAGATTGAGATTACGGGAACAATTGAAGTAGTAACAGGACTCCATATCGGAGGTTCCTCTGCCTTTTCAGCCATAGGAGCAGTGGACTCACCGGTGGTAAAGGACATGCAGACGGGGCATCCCATGATTCCGGGAAGCAGCTTAAAGGGGAAGATGAGAGCTCTGCTGGCAAAGCAGTACAATTCCTTTCTGGCAGGGACGCCGGATGATGACGCGGAATGTCTGGTGAGCCTGTTCGGAAGCGCCAAAAAGAATCAGGTACACGTCAGCCGTGTTCTGTTCTCGGACAGCATGATGAGCAACTGGGAAGAGCTGAAGGCCAGGGGTCTCACAAGTCAGACGGAGATCAAATTTGAAAATACCATCAACCGGGCCACGGCGGTGGCCAATCCCCGCCAGATTGAGAGGGTCATAAGAGGATCAGAGTTTCCTCTGAATATCATGTATGAGGTGAAGGATGAGGAGACGATCCTGAAAGATTTCCGGATTCTGGCAGAAGGATTCCGTCTGATCCAGTATGACTACCTGGGAGGAAACGGTTCCCGGGGCTATGGGAAGGTAAAATTCTGTGACCTTCAGGCAGAGGCGGTCATCGGGGAAGTTACGGAAAATGTGATGGAAGAGTGCAGGAAACTGCTGAGCCAGGTATAGGGGAAGAGCCTATGAAGTATGAAATCTATAAACTGAAATTTACCACAGGAGTACATTTCGGCAGCGGAATGCTGAACGACAGCGGTTATACGTTTCAGGCGGATACCCTGTTTTCGGCCATGTATATAGAGGCGTTGAAAGGGGGCCTGGAACAGCAGTTATACCAGATGGTCTGTTCCGGCCGGCTGCTGTTCTCCGACGGGTTGCCCTATGTGGAGGACCTGTATATGATACCCAAGCCGGTACTGTACATAGAACCCAGAGACCGGGGTAATTCCGGTGACAAGAAAAAGTATAAGAAGTTAAAATATCTTCCCACAGATCAGCTGGATGCCTACCTGGCGGGGAATCTTGAGCCGGATCAGGACCCTATGAAAGATTTCGGCCATTTCAGCCAGAGGACCATGGCGGCTGTGAGAAGGGAGGAAGAGGCTCTGCCTTATCAGGTCGGTATCTTCTATTATGGAGAAGGGCGGGGACTGTATGTCATAGTGGGATATGAGGGGCAGGAACAGCTGGAGCTGGCGGAGAATCTTCTGGATGCGGTGTCTCATGTGGGAATCGGCGGAAAAAAATCCGGCGGCCTGGGCAAGTTCATCCTGGAGAGAGGAAAGCCGGGCGGAAAGCTGAAGGAGCGGCTGGGACAAACCGGCGATCATCAGATGCTTTTATCCTGCGCGCTTCCCCGGAAGGAAGAGATGGAATCCGCCGTAGAGGGGGCGTCCTACCTGCTGGAAAAGCGATCAGGCTTTGTGACATCGGAGACTTACGCCCCGGAGCTGCGTAAAAAGAAGGATCTGTATGTATTCTCCGCAGGCTCCTGCTTCCGGAAAACCTTCCGCGGCGGCATATACGATGTGTCAGAGGGTGGAAGCCACCCGGTGTACCGATATGCGGTGCCTGTGTTTATGGGGGTGTGAAGATGAGCGTATTAAAACATCATACTGTAAAAATAGAAGCATTGTCCCCCATCTTTATCGGAAGCGGGGAAAAGATCGGAAAGAAGGAATACATCTATCTGCCCTGGGACCACCGGGTGATCATTCCGGATATCAACAAGATGTACACTGCCATCCAGCGGAAAGGCCATGGGAGGCAGTTCGAGGAGTATATGCTTAAAAACAGCCAGGACGCCCTGGGAGTCTGGCTGAAAAAGATGGGATATCAGAAGAAAGATTATGAGGCGTGGAAACGGTATGAGCTGGAAGCAGGGGACGCGTTTCTCACAGCGGCAGCAAGGTCAAAAGAGATCATGGCTTTTATAAAGGATCCCTACGGATTGCCCTATGTGCCGGGAAGCAGCATCAAAGGGATGTTCCGGACTGCGCTTCTGGCGTGGGAGGTCAAAAAGAATCCCCCGGCATTTGGCCAGATCAAAGAGGACATCCGAAACAACGCGGGACGGGGCGGCAGAAATACAGTTTTGACAAGAGAGACGCAGCAGCTGGAGGAGAAGGCGTTCCATACCCTGGACCGGGGAAAGGACATACAGAAGAAGAACGCGGTATGCTGCAACCTGGCCGGGCTGGTGGTGGGCGACAGCAGACCCGTCTCGACAGAGCAGTTGGTTCTGACCCAGAAGGTCGATTATTCCCTGGACAGAGAAGAAAAACCCCTGCCCATTCTCAGGGAAGCCCTGATCCCGGGAACAGACATCTGCTTCGATGTGACCATCGATACCAGTGTGTGCCCTTATTCTATGGAAGATATTTTGGAAGCCCTGGAATATTTCCAGAAGATTTGCTACGCCGGTTTTTATAAGAGATTTCGGCGGGGAAGTAATGAAGAATCCGTCGTGTGGCTGGGAGGCGGCGCCGGTTTTCTCTCTAAGACCGTGCTCTATCCCATGTTCGGGGCTGAAGCCTACAGGATAACAAACAGCGTATTCAGGGCAACCCTGCCTCCGAAAGTATATGAAGAGCACAAGCATCGGAAAGACCTGGATTTGAAATTATCGCCTCATACTTGCAAGTGTACAAGGTACAGGGGAGAGCTGTATGATATGGGTATGGGGAGGATTGAGGTGTTAGGATGAATCAGACGATCTCATTTCCAATATCAACGCCATGGATGGATCCCTGCTCCATATCTGCAGAGTTTACCGCCCGGATAAGGTGATCATGTACATGTCGGGGGAGATTGGATAAGCAGCAGGAAGATAATCACCGGCACTGCG
>CAJUJV010000074.1:0-6106 GCA_910586845.1 uncultured Hungatella sp. | reverse complement strand
TGCGGAGAAAATGGATAAAAGCGACAGGCTGCTTCTCAATATTTCCTCCGGAACTCCGGCCATGAAAAGCGGGCTGCTGGTTCGGCAGACATTGGGAGAATTTGACTATAAGCTGATCCAGGCAGCCACGCCGCAGAGAGGAATGAATGAACATGTTCATACGGGTTATGACGTGGCAATGCTGTGGCCCAGACCATGCCGTCAGAATATACAGCAGGTTATCTGGAACTGTTGATAATGGCAGATGCAAGGCTTCTGCTGGATTCGGAGACAGTGGATAAGATTTTGACGAAAAATAATGTGTTCACGCTTCCGGTCCGAAGCGGAGACGGAAGGAGCGGTTTTGAGTATGCCCTGATATTGGATGTGAAGCTGAACAGGCCTGACAGGAAACCAGATCATGAATATGATAAAAGATATTTTTGCCTATACCGGTATCGGCGTTAAAAGAGAGTACTGGAACTCTTATGATGATATGAATCAAAAAATTTTGGAAATCATGGAGAAGAGCCAATTTAAGGGATAAAGGATCTTAAAACCTGATTTTCCGCCGCACTCTGTAAATAGCGGGAAAATGACGGCTGAGGGGAGTAAAAGGGAGAGACTGGACAGCCCATTTCAGTTTGCGCCGCAAAACGTAGTTTCAGACCCGCATTTACAGGGGGTGCAGGGGAGAGGAATTGAGAAATAGATGGCCCCGAGAGGGGACGAGAACAACTTTGCCTCATATTTTCTGAAGGCTGCCAGAAATTGAGATATAGATAGTCCCGGGAGGGGACGAGAACACGTCGCAATCCGTCTCTCCGTCGTTGTTGATAAATTGAGACATAACGCCCCGGAAGGGGACAAAAATTTAGGATCGGGAGTTTCCTCAGGATCAGGAGTTTCTTATGATTGCCATATAGATACCCCGCCAGGGGACAAAACGAAGACATGACCGTTTTAGCAGTCTGACAGTAATGCAGGCTGTTTCAAATCAAACCATATTCAACAAGGAGGCTGGACAAAAGATGAGCTACCTGTATGTCTGTGAACAGGGATCCGTCATAGGAATTTCGGGAAATCGGATTCAGGTAAAATACAAAGACGGAATGACGAAAAGCATTCCCATAGAGACCATGGAAGTGATTGAGGTTTTCGGAAAAATCCAACTCACGACCCAATGTCTGGAGACCTGCCTGACTCATGGAATCAACATCATTTTCTATTCTCTTTATGGTTCTTACTACGGAAGACTGATCTCCACAAATCACGTCAATGTAAAGAGACAGCGCAGACAGGCAGAACTGGGGAACGATGAGAACTTCAATCTGGGGATGGCGAAGCGGGTTATTGATGCCAAGATCAGGAATCAGATTGTTATCCTGCGCAGATATGCGAGAAATACGGTTCAGGACATTAAACGTCCGGTAGACGAGATGCAGTATATGTGTCAGAAAGTTCAGGGGGGCACATCTGTAGAACAGATCATGGGATTTGAGGGGAATGCGGCGAAGATTTATTTTAAGACACTGGGGCAGCTGATCAACCCGGAATTTGCCTTTTCAGGCAGAACCAGAAGGCCGCCTTTGGATCCCTTTAATTCCATGATCAGTTTGGGCTACTCCATTATCTTAAACGAAATATATGGAAAGCTGGAAGCCAAAGGGCTGAACCCTTATTTTGGATTTATGCACAGCGACAGGGAGAAGCACCCGACCCTGGCCAGCGATCTTATGGAAGAGTGGCGGGCAGTGCTGGTCGATTCCACGGCGCTCAGTATGCTCAACGGCCATGAGCTTGAGAAAGACGATTTCTATACAAATACAGAAGAACCGGGAGTATATCTGACGAATCAGGGATTTAAGACATATATCCAGAAGCTGGAAAAGAAGTTCCGCGCAGATAATAAATACCTTTCCTATATTAATTATCACGTGAGCTTTCGGAGGGCCATGGATCTGCAGATCGGCCAGCTGATAAAAGCCATAGAAACCGGAAACATAGAAGAGTATAAGCCCATATTGATCAGGTAAGAAGATGAAGGAAAATTATTTTTGGAACACAGAAGAGACGAAAAGAGAGAAAAAAGTATATATTTTGGTGATCTATGACATTGTGAGCAACAAGCGCCGCACCGCCTTTGCGAAAAAGATGGAGGGATACGGTTTCCGGGTCCAGAAGTCTGCATTTGAGGCATTGGTTTCCGAACGGCTGTACAAAAAGCTGCTGGAAGAGATACCCGGGTCTATCCGTAAAGATGAAGACAGCGTCCGGCTTTACCGCATAACCGGACAGGGGGAGGTCACACTGTTCGGCGTCAATGAGACCATAAAGGATGAAGAAGTCATTATTATCTGAATAAAGGTTCTGTATTAACATAGAAAATTTTCTAAGAAATTCCTTGACAACTGTTCATTATTTGCTATAATGATTAAGCGTGCCCGGACACGTGGTGTTTTGGTACGCAAAAAGCTGACATAACATACAGCAACCACAGACAATATCACAGGAGGTGAAAGGAATGCCAACATTTAACCAGTTAGTTAGAAAAGGAAGACAGACCTCTGTCAAGAAGTCTACGGCACCGGCTCTTCAGAAGGGTTACAACTCTCTGCAGAAGCGTGTGACCAACACCTCTTCTCCTCAGAAGAGAGGCGTGTGCACCGCTGTGAAGACTGCCACCCCGAAGAAGCCTAACTCCGCTCTGAGAAAGATCGCCAGGGTACGTCTTTCCAACGGCATCGAAGTAACAAGCTACATCCCGGGTGAGGGACACAATCTTCAGGAGCACAGCGTTGTCCTGATCCGCGGAGGAAGAGTAAAGGATCTTCCCGGTACCAGATACCACATCGTAAGAGGTACACTGGATACCGCAGGCGTAGCCAACAGAAGACAGGCCCGTTCCAAGTACGGCGCCAAGAGGCCGAAAGAGAAGAAATAATTTATCCAGTACCACAAACAGCAGTAAAATGTTAAGCAGTGCCGGATTTCGTGATATTGAACCTGTTGGTTGCAGGAAGATAGATGGAATCGTGGGCGCGGGCACATTTTATGGAAACATGTGAGTACCGAAGAGTTAACGTTAGTGATAGTTAAGGAGGGAAGTAACGTGCCACGTAAAGGACATACTCAGAAAAGAGACGTATTGGCAGACCCGATCTACAACAACAAGGTTGTGACCAAGCTGATCAACAACATCATGTTGGACGGCAAGAAGGGTGTTGCCCAGAAGATTGTTTACGGCGCATTTGAACGTGTCGCAGAGAAGACCGGCAAAGACGCAGTAGAAGTATTTGAAGAAGCAATGAACAACATCATGCCTGTACTGGAAGTGAAGGCAAAACGTATCGGCGGAGCTACCTATCAGGTGCCCATCGAGGTGAAGCCGGAGAGAAGACAGGCATTGGCACTCCGTTGGCTGACCATGTTCTCCCGCAAGAGAGGCGAGAAGACTCAGAAGGAAAGACTGGCCAACGAGATCATGGATGCAGCAAACAACACCGGTGCTTCTGTCAAGAGGAAAGAAGATATGCACAAGATGGCAGAGGCGAACAAGGCATTTGCGCATTACAGATTCTAGTTAGGAGGAACCACAATTGGCTGGAAGAGAATATCCGTTGGAGAGAACCAGGAACATTGGAATCATGGCTCATATCGATGCGGGTAAGACTACATTGACCGAGCGTATTCTGTATTATACTGGCGTAAACTACAAAATCGGTGATACTCATGAGGGTACTGCTACCATGGACTGGATGGAGCAGGAGCAGGAGAGAGGAATTACCATCACTTCGGCTGCTACTACCTGCCACTGGACTCTGCAGGAGAACTGTAAGCCAAAGCCGGGTGCTCTGGAGCACCGTATCAACATTATCGATACTCCAGGCCACGTTGACTTTACCGTAGAGGTTGAGCGTTCTCTGCGTGTACTGGACGGCGCCGTAGGCGTGTTCTGTGCAAAGGGAGGCGTGGAGCCTCAGTCTGAGAATGTATGGCGCCAGGCAGATACCTATAATGTACCCCGTATAGCATTTATCAATAAGATGGACATCATGGGTGCGGATTTCTACGGCGCAGTAGAGCAGATCAAGACGAGACTGGGCAAAAATGCCATCTGTCTGGAGCTGCCCATCGGCAAGGAAGATGATTTCAAGGGAATCATCGACCTGTTCGAGATGAAAGCCTACATCTATAATGATGATAAGGGCGAGGATATTTCTATTGTAGATGTTCCGGATGATATGAAGGACGATGCGGAACTGTACCGCAGCGAGCTGATAGAGAAGATCTGCGAGCTTGACGACGATCTGATGATGGAATATCTGGAGGGCGAGGAGCCGTCCGTAGAGGCGCTGAAAGCTGCCCTGAGGAAGGCTACCTGCGAGTGTGCCGCTGTTCCGGTATGCTGCGGTTCCGCCTACAGAAACAAAGGCGTTCAGAAACTGCTCGATGCGGTTCTGGAATATATGCCTGCTCCTACAGACATCCCGGCTATTAAGGGCGTCGACATGGACGGCAATGAGATCGAGAGACATTCCTCTGACGAGGAGCCCTTCTCCGCTCTGGCGTTTAAGATCATGACCGACCCGTTCGTAGGAAAGCTTGCTTTCTTCCGCGTGTACTCCGGTACCATGAACTCCGGTTCCTACATTTTAAATGCCACCAAGGGAAAGAAAGAGCGTGTGGGACGTATCTTACAGATGCATGCCAACAAGAGACAGGAGCTGGATAAGGTTTATTCCGGCGACATCGCCGCTGCGGTAGGATTTAAGATCACCACCACCGGCGACACCATCTGCGACGAGCAGCATCCGGTTATTCTGGAATCCATGGAGTTCCCGGAGCCGGTTATCGATATCGCCATTGAGCCCAAGACCAAAGCCGGTCAGGGCAAGATGGGCGAGGCCCTGGCCAAACTTGCTGAGGAAGACCCCACCTTCCGGGCCAAGACCAACCCTGAGACGGGTCAGACCATTATCTCCGGTATGGGCGAGCTTCATCTGGAGATCATCGTGGACCGTCTGCTGAGAGAATTCCATGTGGAGGCCAATGTAGGCGCTCCCCAGGTTGCTTATAAAGAGACCATCACCAAGGCCGTGGACGTGGACAGCAAGTACGCCAAGCAGTCCGGCGGACGCGGACAGTACGGCCATTGTAAAGTACACTTTGAGCCCATGGATGCCAACGCAGAGCAGACCTTCAAGTTTGAGTCCAGCGTTGTCGGCGGCGCTATCCCCAAGGAGTATATCCCTGCCGTAGGCGCGGGTATCGAGGAGGCAGCCAAGTCCGGTATCCTGGGAGGATTCCCGGTACTGGGCATCAGCGCCAATGTGTACGACGGTTCCTACCATGAGGTAGACTCCAACGAGATGGCGTTTAAGATCGCAGGTTCTCTGGCATTTAAGGATGCCATGCAGAAGGCCGGCGCTATCCTGTTAGAGCCCATCATGAAGGTGGAAGTGACCATGCCCGAGGATTACATGGGCGACGTGATCGGCGACATCAACTCCCGCCGCGGCCGCATCGAGGGTATGGAAGACATCGGAGGCGGCAAGATGGTGAAAGCCTATGTTCCGCTGTCAGAGATGTTCGGGTATTCGACAGATCTGCGTTCCAGAACTCAGGGACGAGGCAACTACTCCATGTTCTTTGACAGATATGAGCCGGTGCCCAAGTCTGTTCAGGAGAAGGTAATTGCCGAGAGAAAGGGCAGATAAAATAAGTGATTATAGGCTTGAAAAAAAAGGATAAATAGCATATAATATAGACTAGCCTATTATAAAATGAAAGGCCTGGCGCTTTTGCGGCGCCAGCCGCAAAGGAATAGCCACAAAGGCTGATTAAGGAGGACGTTATAAAATGGCAAAAGCAAAGTTTGAGAGAACCAAACCCCATTGCAACATTGGTACCATCGGCCACGTTGACCATGGTAAAACTACTTTAACCGCAGCGATCACCAAGACTCTTCATGAGAGAAAAGGTACCGGCGAGGCCGTAGCTTTTGAGAACATCGACAAGGCTCCGGAAGAGAGAGAGCGTGGAATCACGATCTCTACCGCTCACGTTGAATATGAGACTGATAACAGACACTATGCACATGTTGACTGCCCAGGCCATGCTGACT
>CAJUJV010000073.1:3826-20733 GCA_910586845.1 uncultured Hungatella sp. | reverse complement strand
CTCCGGCGCGAGAGTCCGGCAAGCCGGACTCTTTGTTCTTCACGATATATCATTCGGATTTCGATACAGAATAAACAAGGAGGTAGATCATTCATGGCAAAAGTTGAATTAAAGCAGCCGGTTGTTGCTGAGATTTCTGAACTTTTAGATGGTGCTCAGTCAGCTGTAGTTGTGGATTACCGCGGCCTGACTGTGGAGCAGGACACTGTTCTGCGTAAGCAGCTGAGAGAAGCGGGAGTCACATACAAGGTTTACAAGAACACCATGATCCGCTTTGCTGCCAAGGGTACGGTCTTTGAGGCACTGGACCCTAATCTGGAAGGACCCACGGCTCTGGCCGTATCCAAGACAGATGCCACGGCGCCTGCAAGGCTTATCGCGAATTTCGCAAAGACGGCACCGAAGCTGGAGATTAAGGGCGGTATCGTAGAGGACACCTATTACGATGCCAAAGGGATGCAGGTCATTGCCACCATTCCTTCAAGAGAAGAACTTCTTGGCAAGCTGCTTGGAAGCATCCAGTCGCCGATCACCAATCTGGCCCGCGTACTGAATCAGATCGCCGAAGCCAAAGCCGAGGCATGATTTTGCGGCATGGCCTTCCTGACAGGCGGCGCTCCCATAGAGGGTGCTGAGAGGTGTCAGAGGTTCTGCCGTCCGAAGACCAGAGGAAGTTTACCTTCCCCATTAAAAGCAGGGGGACGCACGGATCCCCCGGACACACTGTTCCAATAATAAAAAAATTAAACACGGAGGTATTTACCATGGCAAAGTTAACAACTGCAGAGTTTATCGAAGCTATCAAGGAATTATCTGTTTTAGAGCTTAACGAGTTAGTAAAGGCATGCGAAGAGGAATTCGGCGTATCCGCAGCAGCAGGCGTAGTAGTTGCAGCAGCAGGCGCAGCCGGCCCGGTTGAGGAAGAGAAGACCGAGTTCGACGTTGAGCTGACCGAGGTTGGTCCTAACAAGGTTAAGGTTATCAAGGTTGTCCGCGAAGCTACAGGTCTGGGCCTGAAAGAGGCAAAGGAAGTAGTAGACAGCGCTCCGAAGGCAGTGAAGACCGGCGTTTCCAAGGAGGAGGCCGAGGATCTGAAGACCAAGTTAGAGGCAGAGGGTGCAAAAGTTACTCTGAAGTAATTCTGATCTTACACAGAGGCGCCCCGGGAACATCCAAAAGGATGACCCGGAGCGCCTTTTTGGTGCGCGGCAGTCTCATAAAACCCGATCAGGGTAATCGAGTAGGGGAGGCTTTTCCCCCTACTCGCCGTGCCGGGGCAGGCCGCTTTAGCGGCATATTTCCTTTCCGCCCCGTGTACATTAAAAAAGCAGGTCCTGCCAGACCTGCCTCTTCTGATGCGAAAAATTACTTAACGACACAGACATTGACTGCCTGCATACCGCGATTGCCTTCTGCCATGTCGAAGGTAACCTTCTGTCCGTCTTCCAGCGTCTTGTAGCCGTCAGCTACGATACCGGAAAAATGAACGAATACTTCTTCTCCTGTCTCGTCATTGGTGATGAAGCCGTAACCCTTAGTTGCATTAAACCACTTAACTGTACCCTTATTCATGATGGTACCTCCTTAATAAAATTTGCATTTATCCTGAAAAAAATCACATATCTTTGTAAATCATCTGATGACAAATGACTTACAAAAATATGTGAATCAAAAGATCATTCAAAATACACTGTAACTATAGCATCGATAGGTGAAAAAGTCAAGATGGTTCGGAAAAATTTTTTTTTGTAAGCGCTTTCAAAAAAAGCTTGCAATGTTTGAAGAAATGATGTATAGTAGCAATAACGATAATGTAAGCACTTACAAACAGGAAGATGGAGGTTGGCGTAACATGGGTAATGTAAAAGAAACCGTGATTCAGTTTGGAGAGGGAGGTTTTTTAAGAGGATTCGTGGATTACTTTTTCCAGAAGATGAGAGACCAGGGATTATTTGAAGGGTCTGTAGTCGTGGTACAGCCTATCGAGAGAGGCATGTGCGAGATGCTGGAGAAGCAGAACTGTGAATATAACCTGTTTTTAAGAGGGATTGACAACGGTGAGGTCGTAGATGAGCATACTCACATCGATGTGATCTCCAGATGTGTGAATCCCTACACAGACAGTGAGGCCTATATGGCGCTGGCGGAGAATCCGGATCTGCGCTTTATCGTGTCCAATACCACAGAGGCAGGCATCGAGTTTGTGGCGGACAATAAGTTTGAAGATGCCCCGGCCAGAAGTTTTCCGGGCAAGCTGACTCAGCTTTTGTACAAGAGGTATAAACTGGGATTGAAAGGTTTCATTATCCTGTCCTGTGAGCTGATCGATCACAACGGCGAGGAACTGGAGAAGTGCTGTCTCCGGTATGCGGATCTGTGGGAGCTGGGAGAAGAGTTCAAGACCTGGTTAAAAGATGAGAATGATTTCTGCTCCACGCTGGTGGACCGCATCGTAACGGGATTTCCCAGAGACGAACACGAGGCTCTGTGCAGGCGTATCGGCGAGACAGACAACATGATGGACACTGCCGAGATTTTCCATCTGTGGGTGATCCAGGGCCATCACGAAGATGAGCTGCCTTTACAGAAAGCAGGCTTCAACGTGATCTGGACCGACAATGTAGATCCCTACAAGAAGAGAAAAGTAAGGATCTTAAACGGCGCTCATACATCCATGGTTCTGGGGGCTCATCTCTATGGTCTGGAGACCGTGGGCCAGTGCCTGAAAGATGAGAAGGTATCCGCCCTGCTGAAGAAGTGCATTTTTGAAGAAATCATTCCGACTATCGGTGACAATGAAGATAACCGCAGGTTTGGAGCAGCGGTCCTGGAGCGTTTTTCCAATCCCTTTATCAAACATCTGCTGCTGTCCATTGCTCTGAACTCCGTATCCAAGTTCAGGGCCAGAGTCCTTCCCACGATTCTGGAGTACAGAGAGTCCTTTGGCCGCAGTCCTCAGGGTCTCACCTTCTCTCTGGCTGCACTTATCGCCTTCTACCGCACGGATGCGGCCAATGACGGCGAAGAGATCATGAAATTCATGAAAGATGCCTCCGTAGCCGATATCCTGGCAAGGACCGACTACTGGGGCCGGGATCTTACGGAACTGCTTCCGGAAGTATCCGGCTGGTATGATATGATCGAGAAAGACGGTATGAGCAAAGCTTACGATGCAGCACTGGCGAAATAATCCGCTGACGGTATTTCACCGGTTTTGCTGTCCTGTCCCAAGAGGCATCTGAATAAAACCCCCGAATGTGGCGAAAGCATCCTGTAAAAGGGACTTTCGCCATATTCCGTTACGGGATCATGGGAAGGGAAAGATTTGGTGTCTGCCTGCATAAGATGAATAAAAGAAACCGGAAAGGTTCTGTATGGGAAAGATGCGGAAGGGATTGTTATGGATCGCAGCAGTCTGTTCGGGGCTTCTGATCCTGGGAAAGATGAAAGAAGTGTCCTCTCCTGCCGTCCTGACGGAGACTCCGTCTGCCGGTTCGGCCCAGGCGGGAACCATTGCCCTGACCTTTGACGACGGCCCCCACCCCGTCTATACGCCCAGACTTCTGGAAGGGCTCAGGGAGAGAGGAGTCCATGTGACGTTTTTCCTGATCGGACAGAATATAGACGGCAATGAAGAGATCATCAGACAGATGAAAGAAGACGGGCACCTGATCGGCAACCACAGTCAGAACCATATGCAGCTGACAAAGGAACAGACGAAAGAAGCCTGCGATCAGATCAGCAGAACCAATGAAAAGATAAAGGAGATCACGGGCCAGACTCCCGAGTATGTCCGCCCGCCCTTCGGATCCTGGAGCGAGGAACTGGAATGCATCGTTCCCATGAAGGTGGTTCTGTGGGATGTGGATCCTCTGGACTGGAAAAATCAGAACAGGGACAGGGTTGTCAGACACATCGTCACCCATGTGGAAGACGGAAGCATCATCCTGCTCCATGACGTGTACGGAACTTCTGTGGAGGCGGCGCTGGAAGTCATTGACACTCTTTCGGCGGAGGGCTATAATTTCGTTACAGTAGATGAACTGCTGATCGAATAACAGGAGAAAGAACAGGAGCAGAGATGGATTTGTTTGATTATATGAGAGCCAATACCATGAAAGAGGAGTCTCCCCTGGCATCCCGTCTTCGTCCCGTGTCTCTGGACCAGGTAGTGGGGCAGAAGCACATTCTGGGAAAAGACAAGCTGCTGTACCGGGCCATCAGGGCCGACAAGCTGGGGTCCGTCATTTTTTACGGGCCGCCGGGAACCGGAAAGACTACTCTGGCCCGGGTGATCGCCAACACGACCCGGGCAGACTTCCGCCAGATCAACGCCACGGTGGCAGGGAAGAAAGATATGGAAGAAGTGGTAAAGGCAGCCAAAGATTCCATGGGGATGTACGGGAGAAAGACCATCCTGTTTGTAGACGAGATTCACCGTTTCAACAAGAGCCAGCAGGATTATCTTCTCCCGTTTGTGGAAGACGGAACGCTGATCCTCATAGGAGCCACTACGGAGAACCCTTATTTTGAAGTCAACGGGGCCCTTCTGTCCCGCAGCCGGATCTTCGAGCTGAAGCCGCTGGAGAAAGAGGATATCAAGGAGCTTCTGCGGCGGGCCGTATCCGATACGGAAAAAGGCATGGGAACTTATGACGCCGTCATCCATGAGGAGGCGCTGGAGTTTCTGGCAGACGTGGCAAACGGAGATGCCCGGGCGGCTCTCAATGCCGTGGAGCTGGGGATCCTTACCACGGAAAGAGCGCAGGACGGGAAGATCCACATCGATCTGGAGACGGCTCAGGAGTGTATCCAGAAACGGGCAATCGGGTATGACAAGGATGGGGATAATCATTATGACACCATTTCCGCATTTATAAAAAGCATGAGAGGGTCGGACCCGGATGCGGCCGTGTATTATCTGGCCCGTATGCTGTACGCGGGGGAGGATATCCGGTTTATTGCCAGAAGGATCATGATCCATGCGGCGGAAGACGTGGGGATGGCGGATCCTCAGGCCCTGGTGGTGGCCGTCAGCGCCGCTCAGGCAGCGGAGAGGGTAGGACTGCCGGAGGCCCGGATCATCCTGGCCCAGGCCGCTCTCTATGTGGCTTCGGCGCCCAAGAGCAATTCCGTGGTGAGAGCCATCGGGGAGGCCATGGAGGCGGTGGAATCGGAGAAAACCATGGCAATTCCGGTCCATCTTCAGGACAAACATTATAAAGGGGCCGGGAAGCTGGGACACGGTAAGGGGTATGAGTATCCCCATGATTATCCCAATCATTATGTAAAGCAGCAGTATCTGCCGGACGGTATGGAAGGACGGGAGTTCTATCATATGTCGGACCAGGGATACGAAAAAAAAGTTCGGGAATTTTTGAGTTTTCTGAAAAAACAGCTTTCTTTTTCCGGAAACATGGTCTATAATAAAAAAGAATGATAGGGGCGGCCCCCGGGGCCGCCGGATCTTAAGTTCAAGAACATTTCATTTATTCCTAGTTCATAAGGAAGAATCCCTGAACGAGAACCGAACAGAATAAGAATTTTGGAGGAGCAGTAAAAGGAGAAAAGATATGCGGGAAAAATTGCAGACATTACCATTGTCAGAGTTGAGAGAGATTGCCAAATCCCAGGGAATCCGTGGGATCAGCGGCATGAAAAAAGGCGACCTGGTGGAGCTTCTTTGTGAAAAGGAGAAAGAGATGGAAGACCAGAAGAAGGCCGCGCAGCGTCAGGAAGCGCCCAGAGAAAACGTGAAAGAGAATCAGCCCTCCCGGGATAATGCCGGCGCAAGAGAGACGGCAAGACCGGTGAGAAGTCAGAACATGCCCCAGAGCCAGCCGGCCGTAGGGGAGGGAAAGCGGCCGTATAATCCGGCCCCCATAGCGGAGGGTCCCCAGGATATGCCTGAGCTGGACAGCGGCATCGAGGCCAACGGTATCCTGGAAGTGATGCCTGACGGATTCGGTTTTATCCGGTGCGAGAATTTTCTGCCGGGAGAGAACGATGTGTATGTGGCGCCGTCTCAGATCCGCCGTTTCAACATGAAGACAGGAGACATCATAAAAGGCAACCGGAGGATCAAGGCGGCTACGGAGAAATTTGCAGCCCTGCTGTATGTGACCAGCATCAACGGCTATCCGCCGTCTGTTATTGAGAGGCGTCCCAATTTTGAGGACCTGACCCCCGTTTTTCCCAATGAGCGTCTTCATATGGAGACCAGGGGCCGGGTCAACAGCACGGCCATGCGGGTCCTGGACCTTCTGGCCCCCATCGGCAAAGGACAGAGAGGCATGATCGTGTCCCCACCCAAGGCAGGTAAGACGACTCTGTTAAAACAGGTGGCTCAGGCCATCACGACCAATCATCCGGATATGCATCTGATCATCCTCCTCATCGACGAACGTCCCGAGGAGGTTACGGATATTAAGGAATCCGTGACAGGCAATAATGTAGAAGTGATCTATTCTACTTTTGACGAGCTTCCGGACAGACACAAAAGGGTTTCAGAGATGGTGATCGAGCGGGCCCGCCGTCTGGTGGAGCACGGAAGAGATGTGGTCATCCTTCTGGACAGCATCACCCGTCTGGCCAGAGCCTACAACCTGGTAGTTCCGCCCAGCGGCCGTACTCTTTCGGGAGGCCTGGACCCGGCGGCCCTCCATATGCCCAAGCGGTTCTTCGGCGCTGCCAGGAACATGCGGGAAGGCGGCAGCCTGACGATCCTTGCCACGGCCCTGGTGGATACCGGCAGCCGCATGGACGACGTGATCTACGAGGAATTTAAGGGAACAGGCAACATGGAGCTGGTTCTCGACAGAAAGCTGTCGGAGAAGCGGATCTTCCCGGCCATCGACATCCTGAAGTCCGGCACCAGAAACGACCATCTGCTTCTCAACGCCGAGGAGAAGGAATGCGTGGACATGGTGCGCAAGGCCACCAACAACCTGAAACCGGAGGAGTCCGTGGAGCGGATTCTGGATCTCTTTGCCAGGACCAAGACCAACCGGGAGTTTATCGACAACGCAAAGAGGATGAGATTCTTCTAAAATTTATCTCCTATTGTAAAAATAGGCTTGCATAAAAAAATATTCTATGATATACTGAACAAGCTGTTTAACTGAAAACATGTGATGACAGTATCACAGTATAAATAGAATAAAAAGATTTGAGAGGTGAGAATCATGAGAGAAGGTATCCATCCCACATACTATCAGGCAAAAGTTACCTGCAACTGCGGCAATGAGTTTGTTACAGGCTCTACCAAGAAGGAGATCCACGTAGAGGTTTGCTCCAAGTGCCATTCCTTCTACACCGGTCAGCAGAAGAACGTTGCTGCCCGCGGACGTATCGATAAGTTTAATCGTAAGTACGGCGTTAATGCCGGCAAGTAATCGGAGTATGAGTAAAGGACAGGTTGGGACCTAAGTGGAGACACTTATGCTCAACCTGTTCTTTGTTATCTCACAGAAAAACAGGAGAATGCAGATATGAAATATTCCGGAATCGGCGGTCAGGCCGTTATTGAAGGAATTATGATGAAAAATAAACAGGAATATGCCACTGCGGTCCGCAGGCCCGACGGGGAGATCGAGGTGAAGAAAGACCGGTATGTGAGTCTGACGGAAAAGGTGAAACTGTTCTCCCTGCCTTTTATCAGAGGAGTCTTCAGCTTTGCCGATTCCATGATCCTGGGTATGAGGACCCTGACGTTTTCGGCCAGTTTCTTTGAAGACGATGAGGATGAGGAACCATCCAGGTTCGAACAGTGGCTGGACGACAGATTCGGGGAGAAGCTGGAGAAGATCCTGATGCCGGCGGTGATGGTGTTTTCCGTAGTGGCGGCCATAGCCATTTTCATGGTGCTGCCTCTGGCAGTCAGCAATGTGATCCGGCCCTGGATCTCCTCCGATACGGTCATGGCCTTCCTGGAAGGCGTGATCCGTCTGGCTGTTTTTATCGGTTATATTAAGGTGATCTCCAATATGGAAGATATTCGCCGCACCTTCATGTACCATGGAGCGGAGCACAAATGTATCAACTGTATTGAACATGGTCTGGAATTGAATGTGGACAATGTCCGGGCCAGCTCTAAACAGCACAAGCGCTGCGGGACCAGTTTCCTGATTATCGTCATGATGATCAGTATTTTGTTTTTTATGGTGGTGCGGGTGGACGGCTTTCTTCTGAAAGCAGCCAGCAGGGTTCTTCTGATTCCTGTCATTGCCGGCATCTCCTACGAGTTTTTAAGACTGGCAGGAAGAAGCGATGCCCCCATCGTAAACCTTTTGAGCAAACCTGGGATGTGGATGCAGAATATGACCACAAAGGAACCGGATGACAGCATGATCCAGGTAGCTATCGCCGCGGTGGAAGCCGTGTTTGACTGGAGAGCTTACCTGAAAGAAAACTTTCCGGAGCAGAATTGAGATGACACTGCATCAATTATTAAACGAAGGTATGGGCCGGCTGAGCAGGGCCGGGGACCCGGAGGCCTCTGTCGATGCCCGGAGACTTCTCCTGGAAGCCTTCGGCCTGGATACGGTACATTTCCTCATGAGACGTATGGAACCTCTGGAAGATACGGAAGCTGTGAGAAGGGCGGCAAAGGATTACCGGCAGATGGTCGAAAAGCGCTGCCGAAGGATTCCTCTCCAGCATATTCTGGGGACCCAGGATTTTATGGGCCTTACCTTTCAGGTAAACCGTCATGTGCTGATTCCACGTCAGGATACGGAGACCCTGGTGGAACTGGTTCTGGAAGAACAGAAAGACCGGAGAAAGAGGATCCTTGATCTGTGCACCGGTTCGGGGTGTATCGCCGTCAGCCTGGCTGCTCTGGGAGGATATGAGGACATTACGGCCGCGGATCTGTCAGAGGAGGCTCTGAAGGTAGCCGGGGCCAACGGAGTCAGGATTCTGGGAGAGGACAGGATCCGGCTGAGAAAAGGAGATCTGTTTCAGGCTCTTGAACCGGGAGAGACCTTTGATATCCTGGTGTCCAATCCGCCCTATATTCCCACAAAGGTTATAAGAGGACTGGAGCCGGAAGTGAAAGATCATGAGCCCATGATGGCTCTTGACGGAGAGGCCGACGGTCTTGGCTTCTACCGGAGGATCTCTGCGGAGGCAGGGCCCTGGCTGAGACCGGGAGCGGCAGTCTATCTGGAGATCGGCCACGATCAGGCGGAAAGTGTATGCGCCCTTCTTGAAGAGGCAGGATTCGGCGGTATCAGAGTCGTCAAAGATCTGCCGGGAAAAGACCGGGTAGTACGGGGAGAGCTTATGTCATTGCGTTAGATAAAAAAGAAAAAGGAGGCAGCCATGTTTGAACATTTAGATGATATGCTGATCCACTATGAAGAGTTGATGCTGGAGCTGAACAACCCTTCTGTAGCAGAGGACCAGAACCGCTTCCGCCGGCTGATGAAAGAGCAGGCGGACCTGTCCCCTATTGTGGAGACGTATCAGCAGTACAAGAAAGCCAACCAGGATATTGAAGACAGCGTCGCTCTTCTGGAAGAAGAGAACGACGAGGAGATGAGAGAACTGGCCAAGGAAGAGCTGTCCGACGCCAAAAAGCGGCTGGAGGAGCTGGAGCAGGAACTGAAGATCCTTCTCCTTCCCAAAGATCCCAATGACGACAAGAATATTATCCTGGAGATCCGGGCAGGAGCAGGCGGCGACGAGGCGGCGCTGTTTGCGGCAGAGCTGTATCGTATGTATGTGAATTATGCCGAGAGCCAGCGATGGAAGGTGGAGATCGTCAGCGTCAACGAGAACGGCATCGGCGGATTCAAGGAAGTCATTGCCATGGTCACGGGCAAAGGCGCTTATTCCAAACTGAAATACGAAAGCGGAGTTCACCGGGTCCAGAGGGTGCCGGAGACGGAGAGCGGAGGCAGAATCCACACATCCACGGCTACGGTTGCAGTGATGCCGGAGGCAGAGGAAGTAGATGTACAGATCGATATGAAGGACTGCCGCATCGATGTGATGCGTGCTTCCGGCAACGGCGGCCAGTGCGTTAACACCACAGACTCTGCTGTGCGTCTGACCCATATTCCCACAGGCATCGTCATTTACAGCCAGACAGAAAAATCCCAGCTGCAGAACAAGGAAAAGGCTTTTCGTCTGCTGCGTTCCAAGCTGTATGATATCGAGCTGGAGAAACGCCAGAGTTCCGAGGCCGAGGAGCGGAGGAGCCAGATCGGCACCGGAGACCGGTCCGAGAAGATCCGCACCTACAACTTTCCCCAGGGACGCGTCACAGAGCACCGGATCAAACTGACTCTGTACAAGATCGACTCGGTGATGAACGGGGATATTCAGGAGATCATCGACAGTCTGATCGCCGCCGATCAGGCCAGAAAGCTGAGCCGGCTGGAAGAACAGGGGCTGTGAGGCAGAATACATGGAAGAGTTATATAGAGAAATTGAAGAAAAGATAGCATTAAGCAGAGAAGAATACGAGGAATACAAAAGCGATGTCCAGCGGTCGGTGACGGTGGCCAAAAAGCTGGAGGCCTTTGAGCATATCCTTTCCCTTCTGAAAAAAGGGCAGTCCCCTGAGGCGCTGCTGGCCGATCTGAAGGAAGAGCTCCCCGGTATGGAGGAAGTATGACGAGCACTATCACTACAAAATCCTGGAAGGATGGTGCATAGCCTATAAAGAGGTAATAAAGCTTTTAGAAAAGGAACGGCCCTGAGAGTGCACGGCGCACTCCCGGGGCTGTTTCGATGCAGTCTCACTGAGACAGAGAAGACTGGATAGAGTATGTGACCCGAACATCATCCTGTGAGCATACATCATGGAAGGTGCGGACGATCCGCTCCATAACCGGCCGGCAGTTTTCCGGGGCGGAAGTGGGAAGAAGGATAACATACTGGCTGGCATTAAAAGCAGAATACACGTCGCCGGCCCGCAGAGAGGACCGGATAACCGAGGCCAGGATTTCTTCCTGGTTCTTTAACAGCTGAGGCCGGAGAGGGTTACCGTGAGGGTCCGTCAGGGTGACAAGACAAAGATGGACGGGATAATCGCTGCGTCCAGAAGATCTCTGTTCCAGCCGGTAGATATCGCGGAACACCGGCAGTTCACAGAAACAGGCGCCTTCTTCCAGGGCCTCTTCCATAAAAGATTCTTCTATAAGCTTTAAATCCATATTCATCTCGTGGGAGGCGCTGCAGATGATCTGATACAAAGACCGGAGATCCGCAGAAGGCGTGATGCCCAGATCCCGGTACAGCCTTTCGGTCCCTTTGGTGTAGCGGTCAAGAGCTTCCGTCTGCCGGCCGCAGCGGTAGAGAGAGAAGATCAGACTGTAAAGCAGCTCCTCGTCATGTGGAAAAATGGTCAGCCCCTTCTCGCAGATCCCGATGATCCGGGGATAATCTTCCCGCTCCGTCAAAAGAGAGACCGTCAGAAGCAGAAGCCTCCGGCACATATTCCTGTAGTAGGCAGACAGAGGAATGATCCAGGACTGACAGCCGGAGCCGGCGAGAAAGTCGCCCCGATACAGATCGAGGGCCTCAAGACAGCATTCCAGACGGTTGTCAGGATCTTCCGACGTATCCAGAGCCGCGGCAGCCAGATTTTCAAACAGATCGATATCCACGGAAGTCTCCGGCTCTTTCGTCCAGGCATAAGAACCGCAGCGGTGAGGGATCAGCTGCCGGGGAGGATATTCCAGAGGCTCCAGAAGTTTTCTTGTGCGATGCATCAGGGTTTTCAGGGCGCCGGCAGGATTCGTACTATCCCGGCTTCCTCAGACGGCTTCTGACAGTTCCTCAGGACTGATCTCCCGATTGCGGAAAAGGATCAGATATTCCAGCAGAAGCCATGGCTTTTTTGAGTGATCGTCGGCATCGCTGATCCGATGCCCGTTGAACTCCATAGAAAATTCACCGAATGTAGTTACATGGATGACAGATTTATAACTGCCGTTCATAACGTTTCCCCCCATCATAAACAGACTCAGGAACAGTATATCATTTATCAGGTCAGAAAGCCAGATAAAGATTTGCAAAAAATATATTTGTAACAGGGATATAATTGTGTTAGAGTAATTAAAAACCGATGTTATTCATGAGGAGGAGAAGATTATGGAAGAGAAAAAGGCACAAAGCCGCGACCGCCGGCATAAGATAATACTGGCTGTTCTCATCGCGGTTGCCCTTGTAAGCGGATTCTGGTTCTTCAGCGAATATCTGGAGAACTGGAAAGCCCAGCAGGAATATGAAAGGCTGGCTCAGATCGCCACGGAGACGGCCGCCACGGAAGAAGAGTCAACCACGGTTTTGGAGGAGGAGACGGAGGAGGAGACCCAGAGAGAGACGGAACCTCCCTATGTGTCGCCCATCAATTTTGAAGAGCTGGCAGCCATCAACCCGGATATCGTGGGCTGGATCCGCATTCCGGATACGAATATTGATTATCCTATCGTCCAGGCGGCGGACAATGACACGTACCTGCATAAGAGTTTCGAGGGGGAAGAGACGTCGGCAGGCACTATTTTCCTGGACTTTGAGAGCCAGAGCGACATGAGAGGCTACAACAGCATCCTCTATGGCCACCACATGAAAAACGGTTCCATGTTTAAGGATGTGGTGAAGTATAAGGATGAGGATTATTTTAAAGAACATCAGTATTTTGAGATCTATACGCCGAAAGAGACTATCCATCTGAAAGCGGCGGCCTGCTATTACATAGAAAACAATCCTATGGTGCGCAAGACCAGATTCAGAACTTATGAATCATTCCAGGAATTTGTCCGGATGATGCTGGAACCCTGCGAGTATGCCTGGTTCCCGGAAGAGCCGGTGAACAATCTCTATGTGCTGGTGACCTGCAGTTATGAGGTAAACGACGGGCGGACCGTGCTGTTTGCTCTGGAAGCAGGAGAAGAGTAAATTGCAAACGGGAAAAAAGTATGTTATACTATGGTGGATTTTTGGGGGAATCATGTAGAATTGAGAGGACAGAAAAATGGGAAAATATTTTGGAACAGACGGTTTCCGCGGGGAGGCCAATGCAGATCTGACAGTGGAGCACGCCTATAAGGTGGGACGGTTTCTGGGATGGTATTACGGACAGAAGGAGCCGGATACCAGATGCAGAGTGGTGATCGGCAAGGATACCAGGAGAAGCAGCTATATGTTTGAGTATTCTCTGGTGGCGGGGCTGACAGCCTCCGGCGCCGACGTATCCCTTCTCCATGTGACCACGACTCCCAGCGTATCCTATGTGGTCCGCACGGAGGGCTTTGACTGCGGGATCATGATCTCTGCCAGCCATAACCCGTTCTATGACAACGGCATCAAAGTCATCAACGGGCAGGGAGAGAAACTGGAAGAGTCCGTGATCCTGGAGATAGAGAAATATCTGGACGGGGAGATGGGAGAGATCCCTCTAGCGAGAAAGGACAGTATCGGGCGGACTACGGATTTTGCTGCGGGACGGAACCGCTATATCGGATACCTGATCTCCATAGCCACCCGATCCTTTAAAAATATGCGTGTAGGTCTGGACTGTGCCAACGGCAGCGCTTCAGCCATAGCCAAGAATGTGTTCGATGCCCTGGGAGCCGATACCTATGTGATCAACAACAATCCCAATGGTCTGAATATCAATACGGACTGCGGCTCCACTCATATCGAGGTGCTGCAGAAATATGTCAGGGAAAAGCATCTGGACGTAGGATTTGCCTACGACGGAGATGCGGACCGGTGTATCGCCGTTGACAGCGAGGGGGAAGTCGTGGACGGCGACAAGATCATGTACATCTGCGGAAAGTATATGAAGGAACAGGGGATCCTGGTAAACAACACGATCGTGACTACCATTATGTCCAACTTCGGGCTCTACAAGGCACTGGACCGGGAAGGCATCGCCTACGAAAAGACGGCGGTAGGAGATAAATACGTCTATGAGAACATGTCTGCCAACGGCCACTGTCTGGGCGGAGAGCAGTCAGGCCATATTATTTTCAGCAAGCATGCCACCACGGGAGACGGGATTCTGACATCCCTGAAAGTGATGGAAGTGATCCTGGAGAAGAAGCAGCCTCTCACAAAGCTGGCGGCAGAGGTGGAGATCTATCCCCAGGTTCTGAAAAATGTAAAGGTAAAGGATAAACTGGCAGCCCAGGAAGACCCGGAGGTAAAGGCTCAGGTGGCCCGGGTGTCGGAGAGTCTGGGAGAAAGCGGACGGATCCTGCTGCGTCAGTCAGGTACGGAGCCGGTAGTCCGGGTTATGGTGGAAGCCGCCAGCCGCGATATCTGCGAGACTTATGTGGACCAGGTTATTGAAGTCATGAAGGACAGAGGACATCTTCTGTAAAAGTCAGAAAAAGGAGGACCAAAGATGCTGGAGCAGAAAGTACTTGATTATATTCATGGACATGAACAGGAGGCCAGGGAGCTTCTGATCACCCTGGCCCAGATCCCCTCCCCTTCCAATCATGAGGAGAAGCGGGCCGATTTCTGCAGGAAATGGCTGGAGGAAAGAGGAGCAGAGGGGGTATTTATCGATGAAGCTCTCAATGTAGTCTATCCCATAGCCGTCACGAAGGACAATCCTGTGGTAGTGTTCATGGCCCATACAGACGTGGTATTTCCCGATACCACGCCCCTGCCTCTGAAGGTCGAGGACGGCAGGATCTGCTGCCCCGGAGCAGGCGACGATACGGCCAATCTGGTCTGCCTGCTGATGATCGCCGGATATCTGACGGAGACGGGGCTGGCAAAACAGCTGGAGGCGGAGGCTGCTGCGGGGACACAGTCCCATGGTCTGGTCCTGGTGTGCAATTCCGGAGAGGAGGGCCTGGGCAATCTGAAAGGCTCCCGGAAGATCTGTGAGACTTACGGAAAACGGATCCGCGAATTTTACAGTTTTGACGGCGGCATGTCATCCCTGGTTGCCCACGCCGTAGGTTCCAAAAGATTACGGATCGGAGTGCGGACCATCGGAGGCCATTCCTACAGCTCTTTCGGCAATCCCAACGCCATTGCCCAGCTGTCCGAACTGATCCACACACTCTATCAGATCCAGGTTCCTGCTCAGGGAAAGACCACCTATAATGTAGGCATGATCTCCGGAGGAACGTCGGTGAACACCATTGCCCAGTCTGCGGAGATGCTCTATGAGTTTCGTTCCGACAGCCGGGAAGGGCTGGCATATATGGAAGAGCAGTTTGAAGCTGTTATAGAGGATATGAAGAGCAGGGGAGTGGAGATCGAGACAGAGATCGTGGGACTGCGGCCCTGCGAAGGCGATGTGGACAGGCTGGTGCAGGACAGGATGATCCGTCTGGCTTCCGATACCATCGAAGAGTATACAGGAAGCGCTCCGGAACAGCATCCAGGTTCCACAGACTGCAACATCCCTCTGTCCATGGGGATCCCCAGCCTGTGTCTGGGTACTTACGAAGGAGGAGGCGCTCATACCAGGGAAGAATATGTGGTCATAGATTCGCTTCTGCCGGGATACAGGATCGGGTTTCAGATGGTATTAAACTACTGTGGACATGGCGTGGAAAAACAGTCATGACCCGGAAGACCCCACGGCTTTAGACATTATATGAGGAGGAAACATCATGTTAAATTATCAGAGATATCGAAGAGTACCTGTTGTTGATTTTCCGGCCAGAACCTGGCCCTTTAAGCAGATTGAGAAGGCGCCTGTGTGGTGTAGTGTGGATCTGCGGGACGGCAACCAGGCTCTGGTGGAGCCCATGGTAGTGGAAGAGAAAATGGAGTTTTTCCGGATGCTGGTGGATCTGGGTTTCAAGGAGATCGAAGTAGGTTTTCCCGCAGCTTCCCAGATCGAGTACGATTTTCTCCGTCAGCTGGTAGAACGGCGCATGATCCCCGATGATGTGCGGCTTCAGGTACTGGTGCAGTGCAGGGAGCATCTGATCAAAAGGACTTTCGAGGCCATACAGGGCATAAAGAATGTGGTGGTACACATTTATAACTCCACCTCCACTCTTCAGAGGGATGTCGTATTCCATAAGTCCATGGAAGAGATCACTCAGATCGCTGTTGACGGGACCAATATGGTGAAAAAATATGCCAGAAACTATGACGGCAATCTGGTGCTGGAATATTCGCCGGAGAGCTTTACGGGGACAGAGCTGGAGTATGCCCTTGAGATCTGCACGGCAGTACAGGAGACCTGGGGCGCCACGCCGGAGAATCCCATTATCATCAATCTGCCGTCCACGGTGGAGATGACCACTCCAAACGTGTATGCAGATCAGATCGAGTGGATGAATACTCACTTTAAGAACAGGGACAGCATCATCTTAAGCGTACATCCCCACAATGACCGGGGAACCGGGGTAGCTGCCACAGAACTTGCCCTCCTGGCAGGGGCCGAGAGAGTGGAAGGAACGCTTTTCGGCAACGGAGAGCGGACAGGCAATGTGGATATCCTGACCCTGGCATACAATATGTTCTCCCAGGGCATTGATCCGCAGCTGAAGATCGAGAATATCCGCACCATCGCGGAGGTTTACGAGCGCTGTACCAAGATGGATATCCCCGAGCGCCATCCATATGCAGGGAAGCTGGTATTCACCGCGTTTTCCGGCTCCCATCAGGATGCCATCAACAAAGGTATGGCAGCCCTCAAGGAAAGAGGCGGCCAGTACTGGGAGGTTCCCTATCTGCCCATCGACCCGGCAGACATCGGCCGTCAGTACGAGCCGGTGGTCCGCATCAACAGCCAGTCCGGCAAAGGCGGCGTGGCATTTATCATGGATACATTCTTTGGATTTAAGCTGCCCAAGGGGATGCATAAAGAATTTGCCGATGTGATCCAGGCCATCTCCGAAAAACAGGGAGAGGTTGCGCCTGAGCAGATCATGGAGGAATTCAGACATAACTACACGGAGCGGAAAGAG
>CAJUJV010000073.1:0-3800 GCA_910586845.1 uncultured Hungatella sp. | reverse complement strand
TGTCAGATTACGGATACAGAGAACGAGTACGGGGATTTTGCCACACTGGTGAAGGTTACCTACACCAACAACGGACTTGAAAAAGTATTTGAGGGAGTGGGCAACGGTCCCATCGATGCCCTCCAGAAAGGACTTGAGAAAGAGCTGGGCATCGAGATCCGTGTTCTGGACTACAACGAGCATGCCCTGACTTCCGGCTCAGGTGCACAGGCGGCTTCCTACATCCACCTGATGGATGTAAAGACCGGCAAGGTGACTTACGGCGTGGGAATCAGTTCCAACATCACAAGGGCTTCCTTCCGGGGAATCTTCAGTGCGGTAAACAGATTGTTTTATTAAATTACAGTTTGAAAAAACTCCTCATCCCGGTCGGGGATAGGAGCTGTGTGCAAAAGAGGATGTCCGGCGGACATCCTCTTTTGCAGGTCAAAAGGCAGCTGGCAGAATATGAATCAATGGTATGTCCCGGGGCCTCCTGTAAGACCTTCTTTCAGAGTCTTATCGCCGGAAGACCCGCCGGGGTTTTGAGACGAAGACCCGGATGAAGGATTACCCGATGAAGGATTGCCGGATGTCGGGCCGCCTGTGCCGCCGGGAACCGTGGAATTGGTCGAACCGCCGGGAGATCCGGAACCTCCGGGACCGCCGAAGGAGGTGGTCGGAGCGTTGTTTCCCGTAGTGGGAGCGGAAGAGCCGCCGGCCTGATAGACCCCGTTGGCGTTAAAAGTATAGGAGACTCCGTTGATGGTGAGTGTGGTGTTGGCCGCCATCTTGCCGTTTGACGGATCCAGATAGTAATAGTTGCCGTTGACAGTCACCCATCCGGTCTGCATATGGCCGGAACCGTTAAAATAGTACCAGCTTCCGTCGATCTGTTTCCAGTCAGTGGACATGGAGCCGTTGGACACATCCATATAATAGCGGTTGGTGTTGTCGCTGAGCCATCCGGTAAGCATCTTTCCGTCGCTGTTCAGATAATAGTAAGTATTGTCCAGATGGAGCCATCCGGTCACCATCTTGGCATCGGCGCCGAAATAATACCAGGAACCGTTGATCTGCTTCCATCCCATGACGACCTTGCCGTTGGATTCGAAGTAATACCAGGTATTATCCATCTGCCGCCATCCTACTGTCATAGAGCCGTCGGATTTAAGAAAATAATAGTCATTCCCGATCTTCAGCCATCCGGTCACCATGACTCCGTCGTCTAAAAGATAGTAGAACTTACCGGCATCACTGATCCAGGAATTGGCCACCATCAGGCCGTTGGGTTTGAAATAATACCATTTATTATTGATCTGTTTCCAGCCTGTGGTCATCTTGCCTGTGGTCAGGTCCAGATAATAATATCCGTCCGTAGTCCGGATCCATCCTTTATACAGCGAACCGTTATCGTCGTAATATACCCAGCTGTCACCGCTTTTGCTCCAGCCTGCGGCCAGAGCATGGGAGGCCGGGGCCAGAGTCAGGAAGCTCAGTATTCCTGCCGCAGCGATAAACCGGAAATATTTTCTGCGTATCAAAGTCAACTCCCCCTTATCTGTAGTATTTCTAAAGTATACCATAAGTCCACTCTGAGAGATAGTGAAAAATGGAAATATTTTTATTACAATTTCTGGATTTTCCGATAATAGTCTTTGGCATAGCGGTACATGATCAGAGTATACTCCCCGAATTCTTCGCCAACCGCGCTTTTATACACGGCCCACAGGGTCCAGAGAAACCCTCCCAGAGCCATATAGGAATAAACAGTCAGCCGTTCATCCTTATCGGGCATCCTTTCCAGATAAGTCTCTATGAGCCAGTCAGTCTGCTCTTCGTTATAATAAGAATAGATACAGCACATGGCTACGTCGATGAGAGGATCGCACATCCCGGAATACTCCCAGTCGATCAGACGGAGGCTGCCGTCGGGGAGGAAGAGGAAGTTATCGGCCACGCTGTCGATATGGGACAGTGTTTCCGGCCGTCCAAGCCGGTCCAGCCCATCCATCAGCTCTGTCATCCTCTGTTTTACCCGGGCATAATCCTCGAAAGGGATGCCGCCGTGGGTCTGACAGAGATTTTCATAAAAATTGATTCGCTCCCGGATGTCGAAACGGTGGGAGACTTTCAGCCGGGCCTGGTGGACCCGGCGGATCAGGCTCATGCATTTTCTCATATCAGAGGGATCGTCGGCGCGGCAGTTGCGGGCCCCTTCATAATATTCCGAAACCTTATAACCGTTATCACGGTTAAAATAAAGGACATGTTCCGTAATATCCAAAGGCCTGACGGCCTCATAGACGTCGGCCTCCTGCTGCCGGTTGATCAGAAGCTCTGTTCCCGGTCCGGGGATCCGGCATATATACCGCCTGTCTGCCACGGAGAAGAGAAAGGACTTGTTGGTCATGCCTGATTTCAGACATGAAATATGGCGGATCTCTGCTTCAGGCACCTGAAAGACCCGGGACACCAGTTCCATGGCTTCATTATCAGAATGATTCTGATATCTGGGATCAAAGAGCCGCAGCTCCTCCAGATTCTCAAACTCGTATACCTGGTCGGAGGGCTGGCGGTTGATGTACAGATCCAGATGCCCGGATTCAGGGCCGAATTCTTTCAGAGAAATTCCGTGAAGCTCCCGGATCCCTGCTTCTGTCAGCCGTTTCAGGGCAGTCCCGTCAGCCAGTTCCAGGTAAACCCGCTCCCAGTAAAACTGTTCCGTGCCCGGAAGCAGATAGTAAGCCTCCAGTACGGGAAGAAAGTACCTGGACCATTCCCGGCGCAGGAAGACGGGGCCGTACATGACCCAGGAATCCCGGCCTCCGATCTGTACATCCAGGATCTTTCCCTTTTTATTAAAGGAAAGACACCATTCCGAGGTCTCTCCCTGCTGGTAGACGCAGGAGTACCAGGAACCGCATTCATAAGTGTGGTACATATTTTCCCGCATCCAGTTGTCCGAGGACAGCAGGTAGCAGTTGCCTTCCTCAAACAGCTTTCGGGCGTGATAGATGGTGGCCAGAGTATTTTTGGAGGAATATTCGCTGTTATATAGAAGCTTTACGCCATACTGATCGATCAGATATTCAAATTTTTCTTTCAGATATCCCACCACAATGGTGATGTCCGTGATCCCGGCTTCATGGAGCTGCCGGATCTGTCTTTCGATCATCCGCTCCCCGAAGACTTCCAGAAGTCCTTTGGGAGTCTCAAAGGTCAGAGGCACAAACCGGGAACCGAATCCTGCCGCGATAATCACCGCTTTATCTACACGGTATTGCTCCAGGAGCTCCATGCCCCGGGATGTAACCCTGTAATGTCCGGTATCCGCAGGAGCGGCAAGTCCCTGATCCATACATTCTTTCAACAGCCTGTTGACGCTTCCCAGGGACATATCCATGACCCGGGCCAGCTCCCTCTGGGTGATCTGAGGGTATTCCAGTATATTTCTGCACAGTAACGCCTGTCTGTTCATAATGCCTCCGTTCAAAAAAAGAAAGTTATAATAATATATGAACATTATAGCACAGTCATACGGAAAAACAAGGGGGTTGCAGGAAGAGGCAATATGGAGTATCCTATAGCAGAAGGGAGAAAAAACGGTGTATTCCGGCGAAAAACGGCGCAAAATCAGCCCCGGGAGAAAGGGTTGTACGAATTTCAGTACAATCTAAGAAAGAAATTGGGTTTTCGTAAGTTTTACGTAAGAAAATGCACAGAGAAAAGTTATAGCATTTTTCTGCGAAGTGTATTATACTAACGGTGTGATTGAGGAGATGATATTTCCGAGACGAAGTTGGAGGTACCTGGACGGA
>CAJUJV010000072.1 GCA_910586845.1 uncultured Hungatella sp. | reverse complement strand
TAAAAACTCTTCTTTCATCCAGACTATACTGTCGGTTTTGGAATTGCACCAAATCAACCGCTTTCGCGGCTCGCGGACTATACCGCCGGTGGAGAATTTCACTCCGCCCCGAAGATTCCTTATGCTTTTTCAGGAGTTATTATACGACTTATTCCGGAAAAATGCAACCATTTTATTCAAGAGCCTGTCGGATATCCGCGATAATGTCCTCTACCGCCTCGATGCCCACGCTGAACCGGATCATAGCCGGATCCACTCCTGCCTCCACCAGCTGCTCGTCGCTTAACTGGCGGTGGGTATGGCTGGCCGGGTGGAGCACGGAGGTCCTGGCATCAGCCACATGGGTCACGATGGCCGCCAGTTTTAATCTGTCCATAAACCGGGCCGCTGCCTCTCTTCCTCCTTTCAGTCCGAAGGAGATGACGCCGCAGGTTCCGTCAGGCATATACTTTTTCGCCAGTTCATAGTACCGATCCCCCGGAAGACCCGGATATTTCACCCAGTCCACATCCTCCCTGGACTGCAGATACCGGGCCACCTTCCCCGCATTTTCACAGTGTCTGGGAACTCTCAGGTGGAGAGTCTCCAGGCCCACGTTCAGGAGAAATGCATTCTGAGGCGACTGAATAGACCCCATGTCCCTCATAAGCTGGGCCGTAGCCTTGGTGATGTAAGCCCCTTTTCCGAAACGCTCCGTATAGACCACGCCGTGGTAGGATTCATCCGGAGTGGTCAGGCCGGGGAATTTCTCTCTGTGGGCTTCCCAGTCGAAATTTCCGCTGTCCACGATGCAGCCGCCTACGGCCATGGCGTGTCCATCCATGTACTTGGTGGTGGAATGGGTCACAATGTCTGCCCCCCACTCAATGGGACGGCAGTTAATGGGCGTGGCAAAGGTGTTGTCCACAATAAAGGGGACGCCGTGTCTGTGGGCCAGGCCTGCAAATTTCTCCAGATCAAGTACCACCAGAGCCGGGTTGGCGATGGTCTCCCCGAAGACCGCTTTGGTATTGTCCTGAAAGGCCTTCTCCAGCTCCTCTTCCGGTGCATCCGGATCCACCAGAGTACATTCGATGCCGAATCTTTTCAGGGTCACCGTAAACAGGTTGGAGGTTCCTCCGTAGATCGTGGCCGCACTGATGATATGGTCCCCTGCGGAACAGATGTTTAAGACTGCATACATGTTGGCCGCCTGTCCCGATGAGGTCAGCATGGCGGCCGCTCCTCCCTCCAGTTTACAGATCTTGTCCGCCACCGCGTCATTGGTGGGATTGGCCAGTCTGGTATAGAAATATCCGTTTTCTTCCAGATCAAAAAGGCGCCCCATCTGTTCGCTGGTCTCATATTTGAAGGTAGTGCTCTGATACACGGGCAGGACTCTCGGCTCTCCGTTCTTCGGCTGCCATCCCCCCTGTATGCAGATCGTGTCAAGTGACTGCTTTCTCTCCATCTTCTATGTCCTCCTAAAGTTTTATTTCTCAAATACGGCTTTGCTCTGCTCTGCCTTGCCCTGCTCTGCTTTCATCTCTTTCAGTTCCTTTAAAACCCCTGTGACGATCACTGTGGCCAGCACAAAGGTCAGCATATCTGCCACCGGCTGACAGATCTGAAGACCCAGAAGGCCCAGAACTCTGGGGAAGATCAGCAGCGACGGGATCAGAAACAGCCCCTGTCTGCCCATGGCCACCAGGGAAGCCCGGAAACCGTAGCCGATGGACTGAGTCAGCATGTTGACCATGATCACCCACGCCTGGAAGGGCATGGTCAGAAGCTGCAGCCGCAGAGCCAGGGTTCCGATCCGGATCACCTCTGCATCTTCTCTCCGGAAGGTGGTGATAATGGGAGCGCTGAAGGTAAAGGCCAGGATACCGAAGCAGGTCAGCATGAACACCGCCACCTTCACGCAGAACCAGTAGGCCTCCAGGACTCTGTCATACCGTCTGGCGCCGAAGTTAAATCCGCACACCGGCTGGAATCCCTGGCCGAAGCCGATGAGGCTGGAATTCACAAACATCATAAACCTGGATACGATGGACATGGCCGCGATAGCCGCATCCCCGTAAGGACCTGCGGCAAAGTTCAGCACCACCGTGGCAACGCTTGCCAGCCCCTGACGGCAGAATGAGGGAAGGCCTGCATGAAGGATCTCTCCGTACATCTTAAGGGTGGGCGTAAATTTGCTGATCTGGATGCTGATGCAGCCCTTCTGCATGTTGCACTGATACAGAAGGATACAGAAGGATACCATCTGGCTGGCCATAGTGGCGATGGCCGCGCCGGAAATCCCCATGCCGAACCCGAAAATGAGAATGGGATCCAGGAACATGTTCAGGATCCCTCCCGTGGTGATGCCGATCATGGCAAACACCGCATTGCCCTGAGCCCGGAGAATATTGTTCGTGACAAAGGAAGTAAGCATAAAGGGCGCCGCGATCAGGATATACCTGGCGTAATCCTGGGCATAGGGCGCGATGGTGTCCGTAGCTCCCAGAAGATAGACCAGAGGTCTGGAGAACAGGGTCCCCAGCACCGCAGTGGCCACTCCGATGATAGCTGCCGTGAAAAATGCCGTGGCTGCCGACCGGGAAGCCGTATCCTCGTCCCGGTTGCCCAGGGATCTGGAGATATAGTTGCCGCTTCCCATCCCCAGAGTAAACCCTACGGCCTGGATCATGGCCATGGCGGAAAACATGATCCCCACGGCTCCGGAAGCGCTGGTTCCGATCTGACTCACAAAAAAGGTATCCGCCATATTGTAGATGGAGGTCACCAGCATGCTGATGATGGTGGGGACCGCCAGCCGCGGTATCAGCTTCTGTACAGGAGTGTCCAGCATCTGCTGGTATTTCTCTTCTTTTGTCATCACTTTAGGCATAATCCGACTCCCTTTCTTCTCAGTTAAAAATTCTGCGCACACTTAAGATACTTCTGTAGGCCGCATTGCCCACCTTGATCCCCGTGGAAGGAGAGCTGGCGTGGACGATCTGGCCGTTTCCGATATAGATTCCCACGTGGCCCGCATAGCAGATCACGTCTCCGGGCCGGGCGCTGGCGTAGTCCACCCCGGTTCCCGCCGACCGCTGGTCCGAGGAACTTCTGGGCAGAGACACGCCGAAATGCTTGTACACACTCTGTACAAATCCGGAACAGTCGGCTCCGTTGGTCAGGCTGGTGCCGCCGAATACATAAGGATTGCCGATAAACTGCATGGCGTAATCCGCCACCTCCTGGCCTTTTGAGGAACCGCCGCCGGCAGGTTTTGTTTCTCCCGCCCCCCCCGGTCCGCCTATGGGCCCCGAGGCTTTCGTGGTCTCCGAAGTTCTGACCGCTTCGGTGGTCCGGGCTGTTTCCGGGGCCTGAGCCGTCTGAGTATTGCCGGAGAGAGGCGGATCCTGGCCGGGATTCTCCGCGATCAGCGTAGCCGCAGCCCCGAAACTCTCTTCTGCCGCGCTGCTGGCCCGGGCCGCGGCCCTGCTGGCCTCTTCTTCCTGCTGCCTCTGCTGTTCCGCCGCCAGCCGCCGGGCCTCCTCTGCTTTTCGCCGGGCCTCTTCCTGTCTCCTGGCCTCGGCCCGGATCTGTTCATTCTTTTTGGCGATGGTCGCCGTGTAGGCTGCCGCCTCGTTTCTGGCTTCCGCCAGCTGCTCGTCAAAGTTGGCGATCTCCGTCCGCTTTCTGGCGATGGTTCTCTCCAGGCTGGCTTTCTGGTCTTCGTACTCCAGCTGCATGCCCTCCATCTCCGCCTTTTCATTTTCCAGCTGGGACTTGTACTCCTTTACCTGAAGCTTGGTCTCCTGAAATTCCGTCAGCTTCTCCCTGTCATAAGTATAGAGGGCTTCAATGTACTCGCTTTTATTCAGCAGTTCCGTCATGCTTTTGACCTGAAGGAGAATATCCAGATATTCTGTATCCCCCCGCTCATACATGTACTTGATCCGCTTCTTCATGGCTTCGTACTGATCCTTCTCTTTCGTCATGGCCAGATCATACTCGCTCTGGGCCTGACGGATCTGCCCGTTCTTATACTCGATGTCCGTCTCCAGAAGAGACAGGTCCGCGATCAGCACCGCCAGTTCGTTGGACAGGCTGGTAACCTCTGTCTGAGCCTGGTTCATGTTCTGCCGGGCTTCTTCGGCCCTCTCGTTGGCCTCCTCCAGCCTTCTCTGCGCCTCCTGCTTTTCCCGCTCCGCCTGAGATGTGGCAAATACGGGAAAGGGCCGGGTCCAGAAAAGAGTCCCTGCAAGAGCCAGGACTCCCGCCTGGCGCAGCAGAACCGCCAATCTCTTTTGTCTTTTCTCCATCTGTTTCTCTATCTCCTTACATATCTGCGGAAACTGTAACACAGATCAAAATAAGTGGCCTCCTCGGTCTCAAGATCCATCTTCCACTCCGGATCCTGATCCAGATTGGGAAAATAGGCATCCGCCTCGTAAGCGTAATCGATATAGGTCACATGGGCCGTATGGCACCAGGGCAGAAACGCCCTGTAGATCTCCTGGCCTCCTGCCACAAAGACCTGATCCGGATCATACTCTGCCGCCGCCTTAAGGACGGATTCCACGTCGGAAAAGCATCTGGCGCCTTTGACCTCATAGCCCGGCCGGCGGGACAGGACCAGAGTGGTCCGTCCGTGCAGCGGTTTCCCTCCCGGAAGGCTCTCCAGAGTCTTCCGTCCCATGATCACCACTTTTCCCAGGGTCTCCTCCCGAAACAGCCGCTGATCCTCCGGGATGCTCACCAGAAGCCTGCCGTTTTTTCCGATCCCCCAGTTTCTGTCAACCGCAACGATCAGGTTCATAAGCCGCCTCCCGCGATCAGCTCCCCGGCATAGGGAAGCGTCTCGATCCATCTGCAGAAGCTGTGCCATTCCTCCAGCTTGTGGTTCTTTCTCGCGTGGTAGATGTTCACCAGTGTCTCATAATTCAGGGTACAGGTGCGCATCTGATTGTAACCGGAGGGCAGAAGCTGGATGAGATCATACCAGTCCTCTTTCTTCTTCTCCGCCACGTACCGGAGGCGGATCTCCTCCAGCTCCTTTATCAGGCCTTTCAGGATCTTAAGGCCTGTCTCCGTCAGATGGTCATGGCTGAAATCATCCAGCTCAAAAGGCCTGCTGTGGATCTTGTGCATGGTGCTGGTAGAGTTGGCCACCGTGGCTACCTTGTAGGTGTCATACTCCTTCCACCAGTAGATCGGCGCCGTAATATCCACGGACACAAAGATCTGCCGGATAAATTTTCTATGGTCACTGCCTGCGTTTCTCAGCCGCACGGCCAGATCCAGGTCATTGGGACCCAGACAGTAATTTCCCTCTTCATCATATCCGCTGTCCATGCGCGCCCAGCTGTTCATGGGATTTCTGGCTCCCCGCATGGCATTTTCCAGATTCATTACACTGGTTCTCTCCAGTTTGATCATCAGCTGTCAGTTCCTTTCTGATAACAGTCACGCTTCATATAATAATGCGTTGCAGATGGCAGCCGCTACGGTGCTGCCTCCTTTTCTTCCTTTTGCCACAATATAGGGCACATCCAGGGACAGGATCCGTTCCTTGGCCTGGACCACATTGACAAATCCTACAGGCGCGGCGATGATCAGCCGCGGATGGATCTGTCCGGCACGGATGAGTTCATAGAGACGGATCAGAGCCGTCGGCGCGTTGCCGATAGCAAAGATACAGTCCTTTCCCAGGGATGCAGCCTTATCCATACTGGCCCGCGCTCTGGTGATCCCCTGTTCCCCGGCTATCCGGGCCACATCTTCATCCGCCATAAAACAGTATACTTCACTTTTTACTTTTTTTAAAGCAGTTTTATTAATTCCCGCTTTTCCCATGTTTGTGTCTGTCACAATGGGAGTCCCCTCCCTCAGGGCTCTGAGAGCAAGGGGAACGGCAGAGTCGGAGAACACAAGGTTGTCCGCATAATCAAAATCCGCCGTGGCATGGATCACCCTGGCAATGATCTCAAAACTCCGCCTTTCAATCTCTTTCGGAAGGACCTGCTCCAGTTCCATCTATCTCTTCACCCCCATGATCTCGTATATCCTGTCCATATCCAGATGCTTTCTCAGTTCTTTCGCCAGACGGCTGTACTGGCTGTCTTTATATTCCCGGTAACTGACCGTTTCCCCGGGGCTGTAATGGATCCCTTTTGCCTTTAAAAGGATTTCCGCCGTCAGAGAAGCCACCCCTTCTCCGTCGAAGAGCCCGTGAAGATAGGTTCCGTAACAGCAGCCCAGGCAGCTGCCGTCCGCTTTCGGATCCCCCCGGTCCTCTGCCACCTCTGCCATGTACCGGCCCGGCTTCCGCGGTTTCGTGGTTCCCATGTGGATCTCATACCCTTCCACCTGTTTTCCCGACAGGGGAGAGAGCAGGCCTTCCAGCTGTCCGAAGGTTCCTTTTACCCGGGTCCTCATCTTGTCCTCTCCGAAAACCGTGTCCACCGGCAGAAGCTCCATGCCTCTCAGAAATTCCCGGCTGCTCTCTGCACCCAGAGGGTCCCGGAGAGTCATCCCCATCATCTGGTAGCCTCCGCAGATACCCAGCACGGGAAGTCCTCTGGAAGCATGCCTGACAATGGCAGCCTCCAGTCCTTCTCTGCGCAGCCACAGGAGATCATCCATGGTGCTTTTCGTCCCCGGAAGGATGATCATGTCCGGCTTTCCCAGTTCCCTGAGACTTCCCACATACCGGACGCTGATCTCCGGTATGGCAAGAAAAGGCTGAAAATCCGTAAAGTTGGAGATCCGGGGCAGTCTTATGACCGCGATATCCGCCAGGCCTGTCTGCCCGCTCCCCAGAAGATGGTCTCCCAGACTGTCCTCATCCTCCAGATCCACGTCCAGATAAGGGGTTACTCCCAGGACAGGGATGCTGCAGAGCTCCTCAATCATGGCCACTCCCGGGTCCAGGATGGTCTTATCTCCCCGGAACTTGTTGATGATCAGGCCTTTGATCCTCTGTCTCTCTTCTTCCTCCAGAAGCATGACTGTGCCGTAAAGCTGGGCAAAGACTCCTCCCCGGTCGATGTCTCCCACCAGAAGCACCGGCGAATCCGTCATCCGGGCCAGTCCCATGTTGACGATATCATCCTGTTTTAAATTGATCTCCGCCGGACTTCCCGCGCCTTCGATGACGATCAGGTCATACTGCCGTTCCAATCTGTGAAAAGACTCCATGATCTGAGGGATCAGGCTCTTTTTATAAGCGAAATACTGTGTCGCCGTCATATTGCCCCGGTGGATGCCGTGGACAATCACCTGGGAACCCGTGTCCGTAGTAGGCTTTAAAAGGATGGGATTCATGTCTGCCTCCGGCTCTGCTCCCGCCGCCTCCGCCTGTACTGCCTGGGCCCTCCCCATCTCCAGACCCTCTCTGGTGATATAGGAATTGAGGGCCATATTCTGGGATTTAAAGGGGGCCGCCGAAAATCCGTCCTCCTTCATGATCCGGAGGAGCCCGGCAGTAATAAGGCTCTTTCCTGCATTGGACATGGTTCCCTGAATCATCAATGTTCTGGCCATCTTACATTCCTCCTTACTCCCGGCCGGGCAGCAGCCACAGGACCGCTCCGCACAGAAACGCCATGGTCAGGGACGCTCCGTACATGAGCCCGTTGGCCCTGGGGATGTCTTCTTTTTCGATCTTTCTCAGACCATCTCCGATGGTGGGTTTTTCATACAGTTTTCCGAAATAGTAAGCATTTCCTGCCAGTTCCACTCCCAGAGCCCCGGCGCAGGCAGATTCTGTCTGGGCGGAATTGGGACTTTTGTGGTTGTAGCGGTCCCTGACAAAAATCCTCCAGGCTCCTTTCGGGTCCATCCCCAGAACCCCGGCGCAGAGCACCATCAGAACCGCCCCCAGCCGGGAGGGGATCAGATTCACCGCGTCATCCAGTCTGGCCGCACACCTTCCCAGGTACCGGTAAGCTTCATTTTGATATCCTATCATGGAATCCATGGTGTTGACGGCCTTATACAGAAACATCAGAGGCACGCCTCCGAGGGCCATATAAAAAAGAGGGGCGATCACCCCGTCGGAAGTGTTTTCCGCCACGGTCTCCACTGCCGCCCTGATGATCCCTTCCTCTGTCAAACACTCCGTATCCCTGCCCACGATCATGGATACGGCCTTTCTGGCCTTCTCCCTATCCCGCCGTGCCAGTGCCCGGTACACCTTCATGCTCTCTGTGAAAAGGGAGCGGGAAGCCAGCATCTGATAACACATGAAAGTCTCCGCAGCCAGACGGACCCTCCTGTGGATCCGGTCCGCCAGAAACAGGGTTCCCCCTGCCGCCAGTCCGGTCACTGCCAGCACCTCCGCAGTCAGCTCCGCCCCGGCGGCCAGTTCTCCCCTGCGGGTCTTGGGATACCGTCTCCTGACGGCCTTCTCCCTGTTTTCGATCAAGGCTCCTATGCCGCGGACAGGATGAGGAAAGCCCCGGGGATCTCCCAGGACCAGGTCCAGGCCGAAGGCGGCCGCCATCACCAGCGCTCTCTGCCTCATCACTTGATCCTCACGCCGATGCCGCAGATAACCCGGTAGACCTCCGCGGCCTCTCTGGCCAGAAGCTGTCCTGCCAGGCCGATGGTCTCCTGATACTCTCTGTCCGACCGCTCCACCGGCACTACTCCGGCGCCTACCTCGTCCATGACGATGATCACATCCGGAGTTTTTTTCAGAAGATTGTCGATGTAATCCCTGACATCCTCCCCGTCCTCCAGAAGTTTCTGGATCTGATTATGAAAAAAATTTACTACCTGAAGCTTTTTTCCGGCTGCCAGTTCCTTGGCAAATTCCTTTTTTCCCTGAAATGCTCCGCCAACTACCAGAATCATCTGATCGCCTCCTGTCCTGTCCTGAATAGGACCACGGCCGCAGCCATAAGCCACAGCTCCGCGGTCTGAAGAAACCATCCTGCCAGATCCCCGTTCATACCGCCGAATTCCTTCACGGCAATGCGATAATACCGGCCAAATAAGATCACTGCCGCGCCGCCTGTCACTGCCGCCGTCACCGGGCCTGCGTATCGGGCCAGAAACACCATACAGATCACGAAATAGCAGATCATGACCGCCGCCACAGTCTTCCTTCCGGCCTTCTCTGCAAAAGAGACGGCCAGTCCATCCTTTTTCGCCTTGGGAAAGGCCACCACGGACAGGCCGCTCATGGCCCTGGTCAGAGCGTAGACGGCTCCCATGACAGGAAGTCCCATGAGCGGCAGTTCCGAGAAAACAGCCAGATATATGAGCAGGTAAACCGCCGCCCGGATCACCGCAAACGCTCCCACATGAGGATCCTTTAAGATCTCCAGTTTCCGCTGCCGCTCCCCGAAAGAAGCTCTGGCATCGGCCACGTCGAGAAACCCATCCATATGGATCCCTCCTGTCACCAGCAGCGGCAGAACCGTCCCGCCCGCCGGATAGACCAGACTGTCTTCCAGGCCAAAAAACTCCACGCCTTTCCCGAAACCATACAGAAAAATTCCCATGACAACGCCTACAAGAGGAAAAAAACATAAAGTATATTTCATCCTCTCCTTGGTCCACCGGATCCGCGGCATCGGTATCCGGGAATACATGGAGAAGGCGATCACCAGACCTCCCAGAAGATCCATCTCACCTGTCCCTCCGTCAATTTTCTTTTACAGATACAGTCAGAACCCGGGGCGGGTCTCCTGACCGCCTCTAACCCTTGCATCGCACCTCGATGCCGTAGACCACCTCGGTCACCCGGTCCGCCGCTCTGGCCAGGTTCTTGTTCACCTGCCCCAGGACCGCCCGGTAGGCCTCTGTCTCCACTCCGTAAAACAATCCGTCGGAAAAAATATCGTTGGTCACGATCACCAGAGTTCGGGTCCGGGTCAGAAGATCCATCACATCATCGGTTACCATCTGAGCCATATCTCTGCCGTTATTGTTCTGGTCATAAAACACATTGGTCAGAAGGTTGCCCATACATTCCAGAAGCACGGAGCTTCCCCACGGGACAGGCAGATCCCGGACTCTCCCATAGCACTCAATGGTGGAAAACCCTTTGCCTCTGCGCATCTCCTGATGCTTTTTTATCTTTTCCCTGCACTCCTCATCCCACGGTCTCATGGTGGCCAGATAGATCCGGCTGTTCTCCGGCTCCTCCATCATCAGTCTCTCGGCATAAGCCGATTTGCCGCTTCCGCTTCCTCCGATCACCAGATGCAGCATCCCGCTCTCCCCTCCCCGTTTTGTTTCCTAATAGTTTACCACAGAATCTCCGGGAATTCTATCAGATTTTCTCCTGTCACAGAGGACGGTATTCTTCGATCCGGATCTCCTCAAAGGTGCTCATGTGAAGATAGATGTCTGCAGCCATGGAGAGCATGGGCATAAATGCCATGGCCCCCGTCCCCTCTCCCAGGCAGAGGCCTCCGTCGACAGCCGCCTTAAGCCCCAGTCTTTTCAGGATCAGCCGGCCCGCCGGCTCCGCCGACACATGGGAGGCTATGAGATAACCGGCTGCATGGGGACAGAGGCAGCAGGCTGCCAGGGCCGCCGCCGCGGTGATCACTCCGTCCAGCACCACCGGCATACGGCAGATGGCGCCTCCCAGAAATACTCCCACAAGCCCTGCCAGATCCAGTCCTCCCACCTTGGACAGCACATCTACCGGATCCTCTGGATCCGGCCGGTGGAGGGATACTGCCTCACTGATCACCTCTCTCTTCCTGGCCAGCCCTTCATCCGACAGCCCCGCCCCTCTCCCGGTAAGAAGAGAAGATTCCATGCCCAGAAGGACCGAGGCCACGGCGCTGCTTGTGGTGGTGTTGCCGATTCCCATCTCTCCCACAGCCAGAAGATCATATCCCTGTTTTTTTAAGTCCGCGGTCAGACAGATCCCTGTCTCTATGGCCTTTTCTGTCTCTGCCCTGGTCATGGCGGGCTCTGTCCTCATATTCTTCGTGCCGTATGCGATCTTGCGCCGGATAAGAGGACAGGTATTTCCGCAGCTTTCCAGATCCGACGCCACGCCTATATCCACCGGCACCACATCTACCCCTGCCTGCCGGGCCATGATACAGGCACAGGAATCTCCCCTGGTAAAATTTTCCGTCACCACGGCAGTGACCTCCTGACCTGTCTGCGTCACCTGTTCCGCCACCACTCCGTTGTCTGCACACATGATCACCAGGGCTTTTTTATCGATGCAGATTCTCTCCCGCCTCTGGATGCCCGCAATTTTTACGACTGCCTCCTCCAGCACCCCCAGGCTTCCCAGAGGCTTTGCCACATGGCTCCACCGCATTCGGGCCTGTTCCATAGCCTCTTCTGATACGGGAATGATCTGTCCCAGCCGTTCTTCCAGTCTCATATTCTGTCACCTGCTCCTCCCATAGAGATTATATATACCGGATTCTGACCTTTCATCAGGTGATACTCTCCGGCCTGTTCTGCTCTTGCCACCTGAACCGATACCACCTCCGGCTCCAGCCCCAGGTTTTTCGCCGCCTCCAGAAACCGGGCCAGACTTTCCAGGGCAATGACATTGGCCACTAGCCGGACCCCGGGATTTCGCCTCAGCAGCTCTGCGATGATCTCCTCCGGCTTTCCTCCCGTGCCTCCCAGAAACACGTGACTGGGCACAGGAAGTCCTTCCAGGATCTCCGGGGCCTTTCCCCACAGGATCCGGACATTATCTGCATGGAATTTTTCCTTGTTCTGACGGATCAGATCCACTGCCTCCCGGTTCTGCTCAACGGCAAAAATCTGCCCCCGGGGAATCTGGAGAGCCGCCTCTATGGACACGGAGCCGGTTCCCGCACCGATGTCATACAGAACACTGTCCTGTGTCAGCTCCAGTTTGGAGACGGACACGGCCCGGACCTCGCTTTTGGTCATGGGCACCTTGCCCCGGATAAACCATTCATCTCTCATGATCCTTCCCCTTTGTCACTTGTCTCTTTCCAGAAGGACCGCGCAGAGTCCCTCTGCCTTTTGGTCCTCCAGTTCCTTTACGGTTCCCGTAAGGATCCTCTCCTCCGGGTAGGACAGGCGGATTCCCACAGCCATGCGGAGATTTCCCAGGCCCTGATCTGTAAGCCTTCTGCAGAGATCCTTCAGAGGATCTTTTCCTCCCATGAGAAGAAACACTCTTCTGTGAGTCTTCAGGATCTCTTCCACATCCTGTTCCCGGCCGTGGAGACTGGCGGGGAACACATCCTCCCAGCCTGTCTTCAGCCTGGCGCAGAGGCAGGACACCGTGGAGATCCCCGGGATCACCACCGTCTCGTATTCTTCCTCATATTGTTCCAGAAGCTTCGCCATGGCGCCGGCCCCGCTGTAAAATCCCGGGTCTCCCGAGTAGACCACTGCTGCCCGGTCCATCTGAGGATTCTCTCTCAGCCATCCCAGGATCTCCTCCGGATCATAGGATCTTTTGATCTCTTTTCCCCGGCAAAGATCCCGGATGCTGTCCAGCATCCTTCCGGCTCCGGCCACCCCGTCCGCTTTCCGGATACACAGACCGGCCTCTCCTGTCAGCTGCCCTTCTCCTCCCATGCCGATTCCTGTGAGAAATACCTTTCTCCGGCAGGTTTTTCCGTATGGCCCCAGAAGTCTTACGGCCTCCTTCAGGCTGATCCCTCCGGCCCGGGGCGGTCTTCCTATGACCACGGCCACTGCACCGGCCGCCTGCACCGCCTCCATTTTCTCGGGAAAGCCGCCGGCTGTTCCGGACTCTTTTGTCACCACATAATCTGCCCCTGTCATATGGATGAGGGCCAGGTTCATCTCAAAAGAAAAAGGTCCCTGGACAGCAATGATCCGGCTTCCTTTTAAGCCCAGGCTCCTGCACATTCCGACAGCTCTCTCGTCAGGCAGGACTCTGGCAAAAACACGCTCCTCAAATCCGGGGATACGGGAATAAGTCTCCAGTTCCTTGCTCCCTGTAGTCAGAAAGATCCTTCCTTCCCGCTCCGACAGCCAGGCGGCCGCCTCGGCGGCGTTTTGGACCCAGTGAATCCTCCCATTCTGAAACCGGTCCGAAATCCCCTGTTCTTCCTCTCTCTCCACCCTCACACAGTTCAGGCCAAGGCGGATGCAGGCCTGACGGATATTCTCTGTGGCCGCGGAGGCGTAAGGATGGGTGCAGTCCAGCACCAGTCCCGGCTTCTCCCTGTCCAGAAGTTCTTCCATCTCCTGCCGCCCCATGGCCTCTTTCCGTACCCGGATCCAGGGGCTCTCCGGCACCAGCCCGGCCCCGTAGTCCGATACCACGCAGACCAGAGTCAGGATCTCATGACGGCTGCAGTATTCTGCCAGCTTTCTCGCTTCCGTCGTTCCCCCGAACAGGACCACTTTACTCATACCGGTAACCTCTGGGAGTCACCATGTTCCCCCGGATCTCTCTGGTCTGAGAGTTTCCTATGTATACAGTGGTAAACATGTCTGCCGGAACCTTTCCAAGCTGTTCCAGGGTCATGATCTCCACGGACTGGCCGGTCCTTCCGATACAGCGGGCCACGCCGCAGACTGTCTGAGGATCTTTGTACCTTCCCAGGATCTCACAGGCCCATAGCAGATAATCGCCCCTGTGTCTGCTGGCAGGATTATACAGACACACTGCCATGTCCGATATGGCCGCATGCTCCAGCCTCTTTTCGATCAGATTTTTTGAAGTCAGCCGATCGCTCAGACTGATGACGGCAAAATCATGGCTCAAAGGCGCTCCCAGGAGAGCCGCCCCGGCACATGCCGCCGTCACTCCCGGGATAATCTCCACGGAGACCTCCGGGTAATTCTCCGCCAGTTCCAGCACAAGCCCTGCCATACCGTAGATCCCCGGATCACCGCTGCAGACCATGGACACGATGTGGCCCTCTTTTGCTTTCTCCAGAGCCATGCGGCAGCGTTCTGTCTCCTTTGTCATAGGGGTGGACAGATATTCTTTATCCGGAAATGATTCCCGGATCAGATCAATATAGACCGTATAGCCTGCGATGACCTGGCTCCTGTTCAGTGCTCCTGCTGCTTTTATGGTCATCTGTTCATAATCCCCCGGGCCGATTCCTACCACGTATAATTTTTTCTCACACATCTGTTATAAGATTCCTTTCCATGATTCCTCCGCCAGGGCAACGGTCACCCCGTTCACGATCTGTTTCCGGCAGATCAGTTCTCCGCCTCCCCTTGTCAGGGATACGCTTTTTAAGGCTGCTCTCTCACAGACATTGCCCACGCCTGCCACTCTGGCCACGAAAGGCGATTCTTCGAACTCTCCTTCTACATCTGCCAGGTCCCGGGACTCACAGGCCAGAAAAGGCACCTGCAGCTGCCGTGACAGCTGCAAAAGCCCCTCCTCATCCTTCTTTAAATCTATGGTGGCCACGGCTGCCACGGACTCAGGCAGACAGTCCATCTGCTCCAGTACCTGAAAGACAGCCTGTCCGATCTGCTCCGCCGAAGCTCCTTTTCTGCATCCGATCCCGATATGGATGACCCTGGGAACCAGTTTCAGAGTACAGGTTTTTGCGCCCTCTCTTTTTCTTGTGATCCAAAAATTCCGTCTCTGCTCCCTGCCCCACGCCAGCTCCGGGGGCCAGGTTCCCTCTATGGAGTAATCGCTGAAGACGCCGACCCGGTTTCCCTCCAGGATCTCTCCCGATATCTCTCTGGCCAGAGCCCGGTCCGTGATCGTAAGTCCGTTTTTCACCGCAAATACATCCACCGCAAACAGCCTGTTCACGTCCGTGGCCGTGGTAATCACCGGGACCGCCCCAAGGATGCGGCCAATCTCCGCCGCCAGCTCATTGGCCCCGCCCGCGTGTCCCGACAGGACGGGGATGACAAAATTTCCTGCTTCGTCCATGACTACCACCGCCGGGTCCGTCCATTTATCCCGGACCCAGGGAGCAATGGAGCGGATGGCGATACCCATGGCTCCGATAAAGATGATCGCCTCCGAATCCCAAAACCGCCTGCCGGCCCACCGGCCCACCGGCTCATCCACCGGCACCGGCTCCCATTCTCCCCGGTTCTCTTCGGGCCGTGACTTGTCCCGGCAGGCTTCCCGGTTCTCTTCGGGCCATGACTTGTCCCCACAGGCCGCCTGGTTCTCTTCGGGCGCCTGCTCCTCAGGCGCCGGTCCGGGCTCTCTCAGCCTGCGCTTTTCGTAACAGGTACACAGATATCCTCCGGCCGACAGGGCCCGGGCCAGCCTTTTGCCCAGTCCGGCTCCCCTGGCCGTGAAGCTGATCAGTGCCGCTGTAATGTTCTTTTTTTCCAACTCCTAGTCCTTTCCTCTCCGGTACTCTGTGGTAAAATCCGGGTCATAGAGCCTGGAGCGCTCATACAGAGTCTGGCTTACACTGTCCCCCACGATGATGAGAGCCGTCTTCCTGATGTTGTGCTCCCTGGCTTTCTCCTCCAGAGTTCCCACGGTACACAGGACCGTCTTCTCCTCGGGCCAGGTGGCTTTATAGACGATGGCTGCCGGGGTATCCCTGTCATATCCGCCCGACAGAAGCTCCTCAGAAAGCTTTCCCGTCATCCCTGCGCTGAGAAAAATCACCATGACTGCTTTGTGGGCGGCAAAGGAGGCGATGGATTCCCGGTCCGGAACCGGCGTCCTTCCTGCCATGCGGGTGATCACCACGCTCTGGGACACGGACGGCAGGGTGTATTCCATATTCAGGGCCGCTGCCGCGCCGCAGAAGGAACTGACTCCCGGACAGACCTCATAGGGGATGTTCTCCCGGTCCAGAATATCCATCTGTTCCCGCACCGCGCCGTAGAGACAGGGATCTCCTGTGTGGAGCCTTACGGTCGTCTTCTCTTCTCTCTCCGCCTCAGCCATGACGGCAGTCACCTCTTCCAGCGTCATGTACGCGCTGTTGTAAAGGCGGCAGCCTTCCCTGGTCCCTTTCAGGATCTCCGGGTTCACCAGAGAACCTGCATAGATCACCACATCGGCCAGAGACACCAGCTTCTGCCCTCTCACCGTGATCAGATCCGGCGCCCCCGGTCCTGCTCCTACAAAGTAAACCATTATGTATCCCTCTGTTCTTTCTTATCTCTCACGATCATCAGAGAATAATATCCTGCCTGCTCCGGCAGTTCTTTCCGGGTTCTGTAAAGCTTCTCCCCTTCCATACCGCAGTTCTCCGCCATCTGGACCTGGTAGTCTCCCGACATCAGCAGTTCTCTTACCTTTCCGTAAGATCTGCCTGTCTTCATCAGCACCTTTACCCCCGGCAGCTTCAGCCCCTCTTCGATCTCATAGGAGCCGGGAAGAATATGAATCTGCTCTTCCCTCTCCCCCAGGGAAACCTGTAATCTGGCTGCCGCACTGCAGAAAGAAGGGACGCCGTTTATGATCTCCACCCCAAAGCCCATATCCTTCACCAGCCGGAGCAGGTACATATCGCTGGCATACACCGTGGCATCTCCCAGAGTCAGGAGAGCTACATCCTGTCCTTTTCGGAGACAAGCGGCGATCCGCTCCGCTCCTTCCCTGTATTTCCTGCGGATTTCCCCTCTGTCCTTTGTCATGGGAACGTCGATGCAGATCAGCTCTTTTTCCCTCAGCTCCGGCACTGCCTTCACTGCCGTCACATAAGAGGCGCAGGTTTGGGGCGCCTTCCTGGGAATAGCTGTCACCGGACACTGTCTCAGGATTCTCACCGCCTTCAGAGTCATGTCCTCCGGATCACCCGGTCCTGTCCCGATTCCGTATAAAATTCCCTTCATCTCTGTCGTTTTCTCCATTTCTCTATCATAAGCCCGCAGCGGCTGCTCATGCCAAGTATACCGTAAACTTCTGAAAATGTCAGCACCTGAATCTCTGTTTTTCCCCCGCTCCACCTGTCCATCTGTTCCCGGATCCGCTCAGTCACGTCTGCCATGACCGGCTCCCTGATTCCCTTTCCGTCAAGAATTCCTATGGCTCCATCCACCGTATTGCAGGCCAGGATCTGCCTTTTCACGTCCTCCAGATCCGCCCGGCTCAGGCTTTTTTGCAGCCGTTCCGGATCCCCTGCGGTCCGCTCCAGACTCTCTGCCAGAATCTCCATCCTCCTGTCTCCGTACCTGGAATGAGTGTTGGGAGCTCCTCCGGCCACTTTCACCAGCTTTCCCATATGGCCCGTAAAAAGGATGTGTTTCATGTTCTCCCGGACTGCCGTGCGGATGGAAAACGCCACAAAATTACTGCAGTGCACCGCCCATTTCGGGGAGATCCCCAGATTCTCCTTTAAAAACCGTTCCCCATAATTGCCGGGAACCAGAATAAGGGAGTTCTCTCCCGCGGCAGCTCTCATATGGATCTCCAGTCTGATGGTCTCTGTCAGGGCTTCCTCGCTCATGGGCCTGACAATACCGCTGGTCCCCAGGACAGACAGACCGCCACAGATCCCAAGCTTCGGATTAAAGGTCTTCTCCGCCAGTGCTTCTCCCCCGGGGATCCGGATTCGGATCAGGTAATCGCCTCTCATGCCCAGACTTCGGTACAGCTGTCCCGCCGTCCGGAAGATCATGGTTCTGGGGACCGGGTTGATGGCATAAAAACCCGGAGGGCAGGCCAGTCCCGGCCGGGTCACAACGCCGATGCCGGGTCCTCCTGTCAAAAACAAAAAAGGATACTCCTCCGACCGATACCAGAGACCTTCCTCTCGCTCCCTGCCCCGGTCATCCTGTTCTCTTTTCTCCAGCGGCTCCACCGCGGCCTGGATCAGGGCTCCGTCCGTGATATCCGGGTCGTCTCCTGCGTCCTTTTTTACGGAAAACCAGACGCAGCCGTCTGCGGCCGTCTCCGGTTCTGCCCTCCGGGCTTCTATCTCCGCCTTCCCGCCTCCCGGCAGTTCCACCTGGCACCGGCTGCTGTCCCTGCCGGCAAATGTATGCCATGCCGCCGCCAGTACGGCTGCCGCGGCACAGGTTCCCGTGGTATATCCGCTTCTCAATTCCGTAATCTCCTGTCATCGTTTATCCCTGGTGTGCTGACACATTTACTTTCAGTTAAATGTGTCAGCACATTAGTGTTCCCGGTATCATTATATTTCATCTTCACATATCCTGCAACGTGTCTTTTAAAGCTTCCTGTTTCATCTCTCTTTTTCTCTTGGTCATCAGACCGCCGATCCTTCCGCTCTCCTTGGCAGTCAGGCTGCGCCAGCCGTGCTCCATCACCTTATCGCTGAGCCCCAGCTCTGTGGCGATCTCAAACTTCAGCAGATCCTCCGGCTTTTTCAGATCTGCAGGGTCAAAAGGCTTCTCATTTTTCTTTTTAGACATAATAAACGGGTACACTCCTTTCTTCAATTCTCTAAGAGTATACCCGTTTCTCATCTGTCTATTCTGTTCAGATCCAACGAAGAGCCCGCCCTGGCGCCGTCAGCAATATCCTTCCCTAGGAATGATCACGGCCGCTATAAAATAAGCCGGGATCCCTGCGCCTGCGCAGGCGAAGATGGCCCACAAAAGCCTGATGATCGTCGAGTCCACATTCAGATATTCCCCGATACCTCCGCACACGCCGCAGATCATGCGGTTTGTCTCGGACCGATACAGTTTCTTACTAAGATCCATATTTATTCTCCTTCCTTATTCTCATAAAATCCAATCTCTATGGCTCCGGCCATACACTCCAGCTCCGCCGTTTTTGCTGCTCCCGGATATTCCAGAACCGTCTCTTTTTTCAGTTCCCCCTGCTCCGTTCCGTCGATCAGGATACTTCCTCCCAGAATCTCGATCTTATAGTTAAAATCTTCCTTCTTCCCTTCCACTTCATAGGAAATGCCGCCGGCCATACACTCTGCCTCCATATCCCACAGAACCTCTCCTCTGTAGGTCAGAGCCCCGGCCCTGCACTCTCCCTTCAGTTCCCGGACACAGCCGCCCTGTACTTCCAGAACCCCTGCCTCCAGTTCCAGCTCCAGCTTGTCTGCCCGGATCTGACCGACCGACAGAGCGCCTCCCTTCACCTCCAGTTCCGCCTCTTCCAGGGATGCTCCGGCTGGGATCAGGATCACCACGGCCGTTTCCTCCCAGTCCTCATAATCCGTCAGGGACCAGCCGGAACGTTTCGGCCTGATCTCGATCTCCAGAGTATCATCATCCATCTCCTGGCGGCACCGAAAATTATCGCTGTCACAGATGATCCGGATACTGTCTTCTGTATCATCATATCTGATCTCTGCCTTTCCTCCCATGACCACAGTCTGCAGATCGGTCACCGTCCGTCCCTCGAAGGTCAGCCTGCCGTCGAATCCCCTTCCCGCTTCCTGACCGGGAGGAGTGCTCTGGCCTTCTCCGGCTGCCTGACAGAAAGAACCGGCTCCGTCTTCTCCTGCTCCCGGAGCGGACCGGCTGTCTGCTCCCGGTCCGGACCAGTTTTCCGTCCCCGGTGCGGATTCCCCAGGCCGCTGCCCGGACTGCCCCGGACCTGCTCCTGTCCCCTCCGGTCTGACAGGATCCGGTTCCACGATCCCGTAACTCCTGTGGCCAAGCTGGCCGAATCTTCCTCCCATGGCCCAGCCTCCCACGCACACTGCGGTTCCCGCAGCCACAAAGACTGCAGACACAATCAGCAGCCCCTTTGTCCAGCCCTTCATCACACAGTCCTCCTTCTATGAAATATCCTGCTGATCCCGTCTACGACCCATCGGACCAGCCCCGGCAGAAACCTGCCGTAAAACAGGACGGAGAGCCAGAGGCTTAAGATCCCGACTCCCATGACCACCATCCCCGCTCCGAAGAGCAGAAGCCCTCCGGGAATCCAGCCCGCCATGGCGATCACCCCCACGATACACAGGGCGATCCCTCCCAGAAGCAGCGCCAGAGTCAGGACTCCCATAAGCGCGATCAGAGCGATCAGAACTCCGAGAACCGCAGCCGTGACCCCTACGGCCGCTCCGCCTGCTCCCACCAGCAGGGGAGCTCCCATCATAAAAAGTATGATCCACAATATAATCTTCAAAATCCTGTTACAACGGGGAGCTCCTTTTTTCCCTTCTCTCTTCTCCCCGTCTCTCCTCCTTTCTTCCTGACCTTCCACGATTTCCGGCAGATCCAGCCGCTCGGCCACCTGGTAGCGGGGATCCTTAAACCTCTCATCCTCAAATCCCCTCTCCGTAAACTCTCCGCCCTCTTCCATGCCTCCGGCCAGATCCGACCGGATTATGGCCGCGATCCGTTCGGGACTGCCGAATTCTTTCAGAGCGTTTTCTGCATCATCTCCCGCCTCATCCAGATAATCTCTGTAATAAGCCAGTGCATCTTCCTTCTCCTCCTGCGGAATATCCAGCAGAAGATATTCCAGCTGCTCCATAAACTCATTCCTGTCCATCTGTCTACTCCTCCAATATTTGTGAGATCTTTCCGGAATATATGGTCCACTCGCTTCTGTACAGATTCAACTGGATCCGGCCCTTTTCTGTAATGCGGTAATATCTTCGGTTCCTGCCATCGATGGCAAGATCATAGACCTCCAGACAGTCCTCCTTCAGAAGTCTTCGGAGAACAGGGTAAAGTGTCGACTCCGAAACTTCCAGCACGCCTCTCACATCCTGTGTAATCCTGTAGCCGTATGTGCCTGCTGCCTCCCTGGACACCACTGCCAGCACAATCGCATCCAGGAGAGCTGCGCCTGTATTAAATACCATGGTCCCACTCCTTGTCTTTTTGATTGATTTTATAATATTATTTATTTTTCTATATTATATAATATATAATATTATTTGTCAAGAACAAAGAGTCCGTCTTGCCGGACTCTCGCG
>CAJUJV010000071.1:18318-20964 GCA_910586845.1 uncultured Hungatella sp. | reverse complement strand
GAGTAGGCAAGGCTGCCAAGGTAAAAGAGTTGGTTAAGTAATTTTTCTTCAGATGCACCAGGGGACAATAAAGCATATTTATTGTCCCTTTTTTCACCCTAACACAGAGGCAGGTGTAAATTTGGAATTTTATCAGATAGAGGAAACCAATTCCTTAAGAAAGGCGATCGGCTGGATCGTGGATATCGTGGTGGTCATCTCCATGGCCTGGTTTGTGGGATACGGATTCGGCACCCAGGTCCGGATCGCGGGACAGTCCATGACGCCGGGGCTGAGAGGCGAAGACGTGGTGCTCATGGACCGGCTCACCTATGACTTTACGGATCCGGCCAGGTTTGACGTGGTGGTCTTTGAGCGGGAAGATCATAAATCCAATGTAAAACGGATCATCGCACTGCCCGGAGAAGTGGTTCAGGTCATCGACAACAGGATCTACATTGACGGCGAGCCTCTGGATGAGGAAGGGCTGGATCAGGTGATCCTGGCAGGGATTGCGGAGAATCCGGTGACTCTGGGAGAAGACGAATATTTTCTTCTGGGGGATAACAGGGATCAGAGCGAGGACAGCCGCTTTGCCAATGTAGGGAATGTCAGGAGGGAGCAGATACAGGGAAAGGTCTGGCTGCGTCTGCTGCCGCTGGTAGATATAGGACTGGTAGAATAGGAGCAGTATATGAATATACAGTGGTATCCCGGGCACATGACAAAAGCAAAACGTGCCATGAAAGAGGATATAAAACTCATTGACCTCATTATCGAACTGGTGGATGCCCGTGTTCCCTTTTCCAGCAGGAACCCGGACATCGATGAGATGGGGCGGCAGAAAGCCAGGCTGATTCTGCTGAACAAAGCCGATCTTGCCAGCGATAAGGGCAATGAGGCATGGACGGCATATTTCCGGGACAGAGGAGTGGAAGCGGTGAAAGTGGATTCCCGCAGCCGGGCCGGACTCAAACAGATCCAGGCAGCAGTTTTGAACGCCTGCAGGGAGAAGACGGAGCGGGACAGAAAGCGGGGGATCTTAAACCGTCCGGTGAGGGCCATGGTGGTGGGGATCCCCAATGTAGGAAAATCCACCTTTATCAACTCCTATGCAGGCAAAGCCTGTGCAAAGACAGGGAACAGGCCGGGAGTGACCAGAGGCAATCAGTGGATCAGGCTCAATAAATCTCTGGAGCTTCTGGACACGCCGGGCATCTTATGGCCCAGGTTTGAGAGCCGGGAAGTAGGACTTCATCTGGCCCTGATCGGGTCCATCAACGACGAGATCCTGGACCGTGAAGAACTGGCGGCGGAGCTGATCATGCTCCTGTCAGAAAAGTACCCCGGGATCCTGCAGGAGAGATACGGGGAAGAGATACAGGAAAGCCGGGATGTGAGTCAGGCTGCTGCGGCTCTGCAGGATATTGCCGCAGCCCGAGGCTGTGTGGGAAAGGGAGGCCAATACGACCTGAAAAAAGCCGCCAACCTGCTGTTAGATGATTACCGGAGCGGCAGACTGGGGCGGATCACCCTGGAATTTCCTCCGGAACACAGGAAAGAGGAATGATTTTATGGCATCGAAACCATTGTCAGGAGAAAAACTGGAAAAAGAGCTGGCCCGTCTGGAGGCCATGAAAGAGTATGAGTATACGTATGAGGCCTGCAGCTGCATCTGCGGCATTGATGAGGCGGGAAGAGGGCCTCTGGCAGGGCCGGTAGTGGCTGCTGCCGTAGTTCTGCCTAAAGACTGCCGGATCCTTTATCTCAACGATTCGAAAAAATTATCGGAAAAAAGGCGGGAGCTGCTGTTTGATGAGATCAGGGAGAAGGCAAGGGCTTACGGAGTCGGCATGGCGTCCCCCCGGCGAATCGACGAGATCAATATCCTTCAGGCCACTTATGAAGCCATGAGGCAGGCGGTGGAGAAACTCGGGGTCGTACCGGATCTTCTGCTGAACGATGCCGTGACCATACCGGGGATTAATATCATGCAGATTCCCATTATAAAGGGAGATGCCAGGAGTGTTTCCATCGCTGCCGCCAGTATCCTGGCCAAGGTGACCAGGGACAGGATGATGGGAGAATATGACAGACTGTATCCACAGTATGGCTTTGCAAAACACAAGGGATACGGGACGGCTGCCCATATAGAGGCCCTGCGCACCCATGGCCCCTGCCCTGTCCACCGGAGGACCTTCCTTAAAAATTTTCATCTGGAGGAGCACAGTGACCAGAGAGATTCCCAGTAGAAGAGAGACAGGGACCCGGTACGAGGAGAAAGCGGCAGATTTTCTCAAGCAGCAGGGGTATGAGATCCTGGAGAAGAACTACCGTGACCGGTACGGCGAGGTGGATATTGTGGCCAGGGAAGGACGATATCTGGTATTTGTGGAGGTAAAGTACAGAAAGGACATATCCTGCGGCTATCCGGAGGAAGCGGTCTCTGCCCGGAAACAGCAGAGGATCCGCCATACGGCCTCCTGGTATCTGTACCGACACGGATACGGCGAGGATCTTCCCTGCAGGTTTGACGTGGTCAGTATTACAGGAGAGAAGATTTCCCTGATCAGGGATGCATTTTAAGGAAAGGAGACGGGGATGGAACGGAACTGGATGAGGAAACTTAGGGGCGCGCAGGTGGCGCCTGTGGAGAGAGAGTCAGAG
>CAJUJV010000071.1:5216-18308 GCA_910586845.1 uncultured Hungatella sp. | reverse complement strand
TTCTGGATGAGAGCGGACTCGTGTCCCACGGATTTTCCACCCGAATGGGGGGAGTCAGCCGGGGCTGTTATGCCTCCATGAATCTCAGCTTTACAAGAGGGGATGACCCGGATCATGTGGCGGAGAATTACCGCCGTATGGCAGGGGCTCTCCATGTGGATCCGGAACGGATGGTCCTTTCTTATCAGACACACACGGTCAATGTGCGGAAAGTCACGGAGGAGGACTGCGGAAAAGGAATCCTGAAAGAGAGAGACTACCGGGATGTGGATGGCCTTATAACGGATGTGCCGGGGATTACCCTGGTGACCTTTTATGCGGATTGTGTTCCCCTGTATTTTCTGGATCCGGTGCACAGGGCCGTGGGTCTGAGCCATTCCGGCTGGAGGGGGACCGTAAAGCGGATGGGGAAGGTGACTCTGGAAGCTATGGAGAAGGCTTACGGCACGAGAGCAGAAGATGTGCTGTGCTGTATCGGCCCCAGTATCTGTCAGGACTGTTTTGAAGTGGGAGAAGAGGTAATTCTGGAATTCCGAAAGGAGTTTGGCTCCGGATATGAGAAGGATCTGTTCTACAAAAAAGGAAACGGGAAATATCAGCTGGATCTGTGGAAAGCCAATGAGATCATTCTGAAGGAAGCAGGGGTGGCAGAGGAACATCTTCAGATCACGGACATCTGCACACGCTGCAACCCGGAACTCCTGTTTTCCCACAGGGCCATGGGAGAACGCAGGGGCAACCTGGCAGCCTTTCTCTGTCTGGCCGGGTGAGAGGGCTGCCCTGTCCCTGAACAGGTTTTTAAAAAGAGGTCTCCCAGCCGCTTAAGCTTCCGCAGGAACGATATCTCTGGATCAGGCTCTGAAGCTTTTCTGTAGGCGAAAGAGTCCGTTCGATGGAGACGTCATGGTTTAAGGAGTTGATGATGGCGGCCAGGAACTTGCTCATATCTGCTTCCAGATACCACTTCCGTTCCAGCAGCTCTTTGGGCCGGTAGGTGAGATTGGTGGTGATCACATGGTCGATATACCCTTTCTCGTAAAATTCGTCAAATTTCTCCAGTCCGTTGGTGAACAAACCGAAGGTACAGCAGATAATGACCCGTCTGGCCCGCCGCTCTTTTAATTCTCTGGCTGTATCCAGCATACTTTCCCCCGAAGAAATCATATCGTCGATGATCAGCACGGTCTTGCCCTCCACGGAGGAACCTAAAAATTCGTGGGCTACAATCGGGTTCCGGCCGTTGACGATCTCTGCGTAGTTCCGGCGTTTATAAAACATTCCCATATCCACGCTTAAGTTGTTGGCCAGATAGACGGCTCTGTCCATGGCGCCTTCGTCGGGGCTGATGATCATGAGATGCTCCTTGTCAATAATCAGATCACTTTCATGCTGGAGAAGAGTCTTGACGAACTGGTATGTGGGCATAAAATTGTCGAAGCAGTTAAGGGGGATGGCGTTCTGAACTCTGGGATCATGGGCATCGAAGGTGATGATGTTCTTAACCCCCATGGCAACCAGCTCCTCCAGTGCCATGGCACAGTCCAGAGATTCCCGGGAACTTCGTTTGTGCTGCCGGCTTTCATATAAGAAAGGCATGATGACGGTGATGCGGTGACATGTGGCGGCAGTGGCTCCGATGAGACGCTTCAGATCCTGAAAATGGTCGTCCGGCGACATGTGGTTGATGTTGCCGAACATGCGGTAGGTCAGGCTGTGGTTGGTCACGTCAGCCATGGCGAAGATGTCGGTTCCGCGGACCGATTCGGACAGTATGGCTTTCCCCTCTCCGGATCCGAAACGGGGGCATTTGAAATCCAGAAGATAGGAATCCACATGATAACCCCGGTAATTCAGATCTTCCTTCTGTCTGATCAGTTCCTCCATATCATGTCTGCGGAAAGATACGATATGGTCGTTTACCAGAGAAGCCAGTTCCCTGCATCCTTCCAGCGCAGCCAGCTTCAGGGGCGCCACGGGAAGACAATCCTTAAACACATAATCATTTGCCATGAAGATCATTCCTCCTTGTCCATATAAGGACGAAAAGTGTGATATTGGATATTATGTAGTTGTATGATTTCATTTATAACATTATTGACGGAAAACCGTCAACAAATATCCGAAAAGTACTACAAAAAGTACAATCCGGCAGGCCCGGCTTTACAAACTGAGGGAATCTTGCTATCATGGAAAAAGGAAAAGAAAGGAAACCTGTCTGATCATGAAGAAGGGACATGTCATAAAAACAGTGGATCCGGGTTCCATAGGGGAAGCCCTGGAACTGGTTCCGGGAGACCGGCTGATGACCATAGACGGCCATGAGCTGGAAGACATTTTTGACTATGAATATTATATAGGAAGCCGGTCCGTCACGGCAGTGGTGATCAAGGAGAACGGGGAAGAGTGGGAGCTGGAGATCGAGAATAATTATGAGGATCTGGGCCTTACTTTTGAAAACGGCCTTATGAGCGAATACCGTTCCTGCAAAAACAAGTGTATCTTCTGTTTTATCGATCAGATGCCGAAAGGGATGCGGGAGACTCTGTACTTTAAGGATGACGATTCCAGACTGTCCTTTCTCCAGGGCAATTATATCACCCTGACCAATATGTCGGACCGGGATATCGAACGGATCATCAGGTTTAAACTGTCGCCCATCAATATCTCCGTCCACACGACGAACCCGGACCTGCGGTGCCGGATGCTGAACAACCGGTTTGCCGGAGAAGCCCTGAAAAAGATCGACCGTCTCTACAGAGCAGGAACACCCATGAATGGCCAGATCGTCATGTGCAAAGGGTTTAATGACGGGGATGAACTGGAGAGAACCATCGGGGATCTGTCCGCATACCTTCCATTTATGGCAAGCGTGTCCGTGGTGCCTGTGGGACTGTCCAGGTTCCGGCAGGGACTGGAGCCTCTGGAGCCTGTGGGACCGGAGGATGCCGTCCGCACCATAGAGATTGTGGAGCGGTGGCAGGAGAAGCTTTACAGAGAACACGGGACCCACTTTATCCATGCAAGCGATGAGTTTTATATTCTGGCAGGCAGAGAACTGCCGGAAGGAGAGCGGTATGACGGTTATCCTCAGCTGGAGAACGGCGTGGGGATGGTAAGACTGTTTCTGGATGAGGTGGATCAGACCCTGGCACAACTGAAAGGCGACGGGCGGGAGGAAGAGATTTCCATAGCTACCGGTGTTCTGGCTTACGGATATCTGGAAAAGAGCCTGAAGAAGATCCGGGACAAGTACCCGGGGATTTGCGTCCGCCTCTACAGGATCGTCAATGAGTTCTTCGGAGAACAGATCACCGTGGCCGGCCTGATCACGGGAGGGGATCTGATCCGGCAGCTGCAGGGAAAGCCTTTAGGGCAGCGTCTTCTGCTTCCGGCCTGTATGTTCCGCAGCGGGGAAATGGTGTTTCTGGACGATATTACCCTGGAAGAGGTAAAAAACGCTTTACAAGTGCAGGTTGATATTGTAAAATCAAGCGGACAAGATTTTGTGGACGCAGTATTGTCTTCCCCCAGGGAAGAATCGGTATTCTATGAGGGATACGAGTTAAAGTAAGGAGACAGATCATGAGCAAACCAATTGTAGCCATCGTGGGCCGTCCCAACGTGGGCAAGTCGACCTTGTTCAATGTAATTGCCGGGGATACCATTTCCATCGTGAAGGATACCCCCGGAGTCACCAGGGACCGGATCTATGCGGAGTGCAGCTGGCTGGATATGAATTTTACCCTGATCGACACCGGAGGCATCGAGCCGGATACCACGGATATTATCTTATCGCAGATGAGAGAGCAGGCAGAGATCGCCATCGCCACGGCAGACGTGATCATTTTTCTGGTGGATGTGCGCCAGGGATTGGTGGACTCGGACCAGAGAGTGGCAGAACTGCTGAGAAAGTCAAAAAAACCGGTGGTTCTGGCAGTGAACAAGGTGGACAGCCTTCAGAAATTCGGCAACGATGTATACGAGTTTTACAATCTGGGCATCGGTGAGCCCATAGCCGTATCCGCGGCCTCCCGCCTGGGCATCGGCGATCTGCTGGATGTGGTTACCAGTCATTTTACGGCAAAGCATCTGGAGGAAGAGGAGGATGACCGCCCCAGGATCGCCATCGTGGGGAAACCGAATGTAGGCAAATCTTCTATTATTAATAAGCTGACAGGAGAGAACCGGGTGATCGTATCCGACATCGCAGGCACTACCAGGGATGCGGTGGATACAGAGGTGGTCTGTAACGGCACGGAGTATGTGTTTATCGATACGGCCGGACTGAGAAGAAAGAACAAGATCAAAGAAGAACTGGAGCGGTACAGCATTATCCGGGCCGTGACGGCGGTAGAGCGGGCGGATGTGGTAATCGTGGTCATCGATGCCACTGAAGGAGTCACGGAACAGGATGCCAAGATCGCCGGCATTGCCCACGAGAGAGGAAAAGGGATCATCATCGCCGTAAACAAGTGGGATGCCGTGGAGAAAGACGATAAGACCATCTATGAGTTTACCAGGAAGATCCGGAACACTCTGTCCTTTATGCCCTATGCAGAGATCGTTTTCATCTCCGCGGTCACGGGTCAGAGGCTGAAAAAGATGTTTGAGATCATCGATATGGTGCGGGAGAATCAGAACCTGAGAGTGTCCACCGGAGTACTCAATGAGATCATGAGTGAGGCCGTGGCCCTCCAGCAGCCGCCGTCGGATAAGGGAAAGAGACTGCGGCTCTACTATATCACTCAGGTGGCGGTAAAACCCCCTGCTTTTGTGATTTTTGTCAACGATAAAGAACTGATGCATTTTTCATATATCCGGTATCTGGAGAACCGGATCAGGGAAGCGTTCGGCTTCCGTGGGACGGCTCTCAAGTTTATCATCCGGGAGCGTTCAGGAAAGGAAGGTAAGTAATGGAGAGGATTCTGTGTCTGGTGCTGGGATATTGTTTCGGACTGTTTCAGACAGGCTATCTCTACAGCAGGAAGCATAATGTGGATATCAAAAAAGAGGGCAGCGGCAACTCAGGAAGTACCAATGTGCTCCGGGTCATGGGAGTGAAGGCGGGCATTATCGTGTTTCTGGGAGATGCGGGCAAGACCATCCTGGCCTGTCTCGCAGCCAAGCTCCTGTTCGGCAGCCGTCCGGAGATGGTAAATCTTCTGGTTCTCTATGCGGCCCTGGGAGCGATCCTGGGACATAATTATCCCTTCTATATGAACTTTAACGGCGGCAAGGGGATTGCCTGCACCGCAGGGCTTCTGGCTTCCATCGACTGGCGCCTTATGCTGATCTGTCTGATAGTTTTTGTGATCATAGTGGCAGTGACCAGGTATGTGTCTCTGGGGTCTCTGGTGGTGGTCAGTATCTTTCTTGCCTGGATGGTGGTGTTCGGGCAGATGGGTGAGTACGGCCTGGGAGAAGGACTGCGGCTGGAGTTTTATGGGGTGGCTGCCGTCATTGCAATTCTTGCTTTCGTGCGCCATCGTGCTAATTTAAATCGGCTGCTTCACGGCACGGAAAATAAGATCAGTATCAATAAAAAGAAATAAGATACGGAGGGTTTATGGCAGAGATCGGAATCATCGGAGCAGGAACCTGGGGAACGGCCCTGGGAGTCCTGCTCTGTCACAATGGCCACAGAGTCACTCTGTGGTCTGCTTTTCAGGAAGACATCCAATATCTGAAAGAAAACGGAATGCACAAAAATCTTCCCGGCGCGGAATTGCCGGAAGAGATGGCATTTACGGCTTCCATGGAAGAGGCCGTGAGAGAGAAAGAGCTGCTGGTCCTGGCAGTGCCGTCCATTTACGTGCGCACCACGGCCAGGGCCATGGCCCCCTGGTGTACAGAAGGGCAGCTGGTGGTAAACGTGGCTAAAGGCATCGAAGAGTCTACGCTGATGACTCTGACCCAGGTCATCGGGGATGAGATTCCCGGAGCCTGCGTGGCGGTCCTGTCCGGGCCCAGCCATGCGGAGGAAGTCAGCAGAGGGATCCCCACTACCTGCGTGGCAGGGGCGGAGACGGAAGATCAGGCCCGGTTCATTCAGAGTATTTTTATGAGCCCTTCTTTCCGGGTCTATACCAGTCCTGACGTGCTGGGCATCGAGCTGGGAGGAGCCCTTAAAAATGTGATTGCCCTGGCGGCAGGGATTGCCGACGGCCTGGGTTATGGGGACAATACAAAAGCTGCCCTGATCACCAGAGGGATCCATGAGATCGCCCGTCTGGGAACAGAGATGGGAGGAGCCTTTGAGACCTTTAACGGCCTGTCGGGAATCGGCGATCTGATCGTCACCTGTGCCAGCATGCACAGCCGCAACCGCCGCGCGGGAATTCTCATAGGAAAAGGGTATTCCATGGAAGAGGCCATGAGAGAAGTGAACATGGTGGTGGAAGGCGTCTATTCGGCTAAAGCGGCCTGGCAGCTGGCCAAAAACTATCAGGTTCCCATGCCCATTGTGGAGCAGGTCAACCAGGTCCTGTTTTATGGAAAATCTCCTGCAGAGGGTGTCATGGACCTGATGATGCGGGATAAGACAAATGAGACGGGGGCTCTTTCATGGAACCGGTAGAGGAACGGAAACTTCATTATCTCATGTCCGCCGCAGGCGGATACATAGGAGTCTACTCCATCCTGGGAAGAAACGGGATCTTTGCCCTGGCACAGACCATGAATCTGATCCAGACCGTGATCAGCGTGGAGGAAGGCGATTTTCTCGAAGCCGTGCTCAGGATCGGAGCGGCCTGCCTTTTTGGTCTGGCAGTGGGGATCTCGGCTCTCCTGCTGAAGGCGGGAGAACACAGGAGAAAGAAGCTGAGTATCGCCGTGACCGCCCTGGTGGTCCTGGCCGAAGGGTTTATTTCTCCTGAGGCGCCATCCATGGCAGCCCTTTATCCCGTATTTTTTGCCATGACCCTGCAGTGGTGTGCTTTCAGCGGAACCGGGGTATACGGGAGTTCTACCATATTTTCCACTAACAATTTACGACAGTGTGTGGATTCTTATGTGAGACATTTTACCGGCAGGGAGCAGGGGATGCTGGAAAAGGCCCGCTTTTTCAGAAATACTCTCATCAGCTATCACATGGGAGTGGCAGTCTGTTTTATGGCCATGAAGGTCATGGATAACCGGTGTATCTGGCTGTGTCTGCCTCTTCTGGCCCTGGCATGGCGGCGGTTATAAGAGGCCAGGTTATATCAAATATAACTTTTCTGTATGGCATTACCGCGTCAGAAAGCCGCAGTACCATAGCAGAAAGTGTTGACAAGTGAAAACCTTGAAGATATAATGAAACAAGTTTTTATAAAATGTTTGCATAATTGAGGAGGAAAACATTATGAAAAAACTGATTACATTAGGTTTGGCGGCAGCCATGGCTGCTTCCCTGACTGCCTGCGGTTCAGGAAACGGCGGCGGCAGCACTACGGCTGCAGCAGGAGGAGAGACTACTGCGGCAGCAGGAAAAGAGACTACGGCAGCCGCAGCAGATAATTCCGGAGCAGCATCTTCAGGCGGCACCTTTAAGATCGGCGTCATCGGCCCCCTGACAGGTCCGGCAGCCGCATACGGTATTGCCGTACAGAACGGCGCAGATCTGGCAGTAAAAGAGATCAATGCCGCGGGCGGCGTAAACGGCATTATGCTGGAAAATAATACACAGGATGACGAGCATGATCCTCAGAAGTCCGTCAACGCCTATAACACTCTGAAAGACTGGGGCGCCCAGGCGATCGTAGGATCCACCACATCCGATCCCTGTATCGCCGTTGCGGCAGAGACTTCCAACGATAATATGTTCCAGATCACTCCTTCCGGTTCCGCAGTAGAGTGTGTGGCTCCGGAGAATGTATTCCGTGTATGTTTTGCCGACCCGGATCAGGGAACTGCTTCCGCTGTCTATATCGGCGAGAACAAGCTGGCTACCAAGGTAGCCGTGATCTATGACAGTTCCACCACTTACTCTTCAGGTATCCGCGAGGCATTTGTGAAGGAGGCCGGAACCCAGGGACTGGAGATCGTAGCCGACGAGGCGTTTACCGCCGACAACGCAACCGACTTCTCCGTACAGCTGGATAAGGCAAAAGAGGCCGGTGCGGAGCTGGTGTTCCTGCCCATCTACTATCAGGAGGCTTCCGTTATCTTAAAGCAGGCCAGCGACAAGGATTTTGCACCGATCTTCTTCGGATGCGACGGTATGGACGGTATCCTGACTGTTGAAAACTTTGACACTTCTCTGGCAGAGGGGCTCATGCTCCTGACTCCGTTCTCCACCACAGAGGAGAGCAGCAAGGCATTTACCGAGGCTTATGTGGCTGCATACGGCATCGAGCCCAACCAGTTTGCGGCGGATTCCTATGATGCAGTATATGCCATCAAGGCAGCCATGGAGAAATCCGGTGTTGCGGCAGATGCAGATTACTCCACCGTCTGTGACGCCTTCAAGGCTGCCATGACCGAGATCAGTATCGACGGACTGACCGGCGCAGGCATGACCTGGAACGCGGCCGGCGAGCCCGACAAGGCTCCCAAAGCCGTAAAGATCGTAAACGGCGTATACGAGATGCAGTAAAGAACCGTCGAACAGCAGGGGTGAGACGGTTTGAAAAGGGGTTGTCATTATGACGCCCCTTTTTCCATATCAGCGGCAGCAGCAAAATCTTGGTCTTGCACATCGTTTCTGCCTGTGATATAATTCGACATAATGTTGCGTTTTAGTCCAAGAACAGATGAAGGGGTGGATCCATGAGTTTTCTTTCTTATTTAATCAGCGGAATCAGCCTGGGAAGTGTATATGCAATTATTGCGCTGGGCTACACCATGGTGTACGGGATCGCCCGAATGCTGAATTTTGCCCATGGAGATATTATTATGGTAGGAGGGTTTGCCATTTTCACCATGGTCAGCACCTTGGGCATGGCGCCTCTGGTAGGGATCGTCACGGCGGTGGCCGTGTGTACTCTTCTGGGGGTGACCATCGAATTTGTGGCCTATCGTCCTTTAAGAGGCGCGTCTTCCCTGGCGGTCCTTATTACGGCTATCGGCGTCAGCTATCTGCTGCAGAATCTGGCGCTGCTGATCTTTGGTTCCAATGCCCGTCAGTTTACGTCTGTCGTCACGGTTCCCGGGATCAAGCTGGCAGGAGGAAGACTTTCCATATCCGGCGAGACCATTGTGACGATTATCGTCTGTATCGTGATCATGGCGGCCCTGACAGCCTTTATCAATAAGACCCGCATCGGCCAGGCCATGCTGGCGGTGTCCGAAGACCGGGGAGCGGCTACGCTTATGGGGATCAACGTAAACAGGACCATTGCCATTACCTTTGCCATCGGTTCTGCCCTGGCCGCCATAGCGGGAGCTCTGCTCTGCTCCACCTATCCGTCCCTGACCCCATATACCGGTTCCATGCCGGGAATCAAGGCCTTTGTGGCAGCCGTATTCGGCGGCATCGGCTCCATACCGGGGGCTCTTTTAGGCGGGATCATCCTGGGGGTGGTTGAGAACCTGTCAAAAGCCTATATCTCTTCCCAGCTGTCCGATGCCATCGTATTTTCCATGCTGATCGTGATCCTCCTGGTGCGTCCCACCGGGATCTTGGGAAAGAAAATCAATGAGAAAGTGTAGGTGTATGTGATGAAAGCGAAGAAGAACAAAATACTGATTCAGAACGGCATTACATACGCCATGGTGATCCTGTTCTGGGCAGTGGTCCAGATGCTTTCTGCAGGAGGCCATATATCCAGCCTGATGAAGGGACTTCTGGTGCCCCTGTGTATCTATGCCATACTGGCTGTGTCTTTGAACCTTACAGTGGGGATCTTGGGTGAACTGAGCCTGGGCCATGCCGGTTTCATGTGTGTGGGAGCCTTTACGGGGGCTTTTCTCACCAGATGCCTGGAAGCCGCTCTTCCCAGTGTAGGTCTGCGCTTTTTTCTGGCTCTGATCACAGGTTCCGCGGTGGCGGGAATTTTCGGAATCCTTATCGGAATCCCTGTCCTTCGGCTGAAGGGCGACTATCTGGCTATCGTGACGCTGGCATTCGGTGAGATCATCAAGAATCTGATCAATGTGATGTTTATCGGAAGAGATTCCAGAGGTTTCCATTTTTCCATCAAAGACAGTCTGTCCCTGGGACTTGAGGATGGGGGAACCGTGATCGTAAAAGGTGCTCAGGGTATCACGGGGACTCCCAGAGCCGCCACGTTTACGATCGGCATCCTGCTTCTTCTGCTGACGCTGGTGATCGTTCTGAACCTTATTAATTCCAGGTCAGGCCGGGCTATCATGGCTATCAGGGATAACCGCATCGCGGCGGAGTCCATCGGCATCAATATTACCAAGTACAAGCTGATGGCATTTTCCATTTCCGCTGCCCTGGCAGGCATGGCAGGAGTGCTCTATGCCCACAGCCTGGCTACCCTGGCCGCCACCTCGGCCAATTTCGGATACAATAAGTCCATTATGATCCTGGTGTTTGTAGTTCTGGGAGGCCTGGGCAATATCAGGGGATCTGTCATCGCGGCCATTGTTCTTACGGCTCTGCCTGAGCTTTTGAGAGGGCTTAACGATTACAGGATGCTGATTTATGCCGTGGTGCTGATTGTGATGATGCTGTTTAATTCCAGCCCCAAGGCCATCGAGCTTCGATCGGTTGTGATGGATAAGATCAGACACAAACAGTCCGGGTCTGCTGCAAAGGAGGCTTAAGATATGGCGATGCTGGAAGCGAAAAACCTTGGCATTTCTTTTGGAGGCCTTAAGGCGGTAGATAATTTTAACATGACTATTGAAAAGGGGGAACTCTATGGTCTCATCGGCCCCAACGGGGCGGGAAAGACCACGGTGTTCAACCTTCTGACCGGGGTTTATAAACCGGATCTGGGCACCATCCATCTGGATGGACGGAATATTACAGGCAAGAAGACCATTGAGATCAATCAGGCGGGAATCGCCAGAACCTTTCAGAACATTCGTCTGTTTAAGGAACTGAGCGTTCTGGACAATGTAAAGGCGGGACTTCACAATCACCACCCCTACTCCACCCTGGAGGGCATTTTCCGTCTTCCCAGGTATTACAAGGTGGAGCGGGAGATGAATGAGCGGGCCATGGAGCTTCTGAAAGTCTTTGATCTGGACGGGGAGTACGATTACAAGGCTTCCAATCTGCCCTACGGCAAACAGAGAAAGCTGGAGATTGCCAGAGCCCTGGCCACGGACCCCAAGCTGCTTCTGCTGGATGAGCCTGCCGCAGGCATGAACCCCAACGAGACGGCGGAGCTGATGGAGACCATCCGGTTTGTGCGGGAAGAGTTCGACATGACTATCCTTCTGATCGAGCATGACATGAAACTGGTGTCCGGTATCTGTGAGAAGCTGACGGTGCTGAATTTCGGCCAGGTGCTGACTCAGGGCGAGACGTCGGAGGTGCTCAACGACAAGCGGGTGATCACCGCGTATCTGGGAGAGTAGGAGGAGAGAAGGTTATGGCGATACTGGAAGTAAAAGATCTGGAAGTATATTATGGCGTGATCCAGGCCATCAAGGGAATCTCCTTTGAGGTGAACCAGGGGGAGATCATTGCCCTCATCGGGGCCAACGGCGCCGGCAAGACCACCACTCTTCAGACCATCACCGGCCTGATCCCTGCAAAGGCGGGTAAGATCATCTATGAAGGGCAGGACATCACCCGGATCCCCAGCCACAGGCTGGTATCCATGGGTATGGCCCATGTGCCCGAAGGCAGAAGGGTGTTTGCCCAGCTGACAGTGCTCCAGAACTTAAAGCTGGGGGCTTATACCAGAAAAGATAAAAAGGAGATCGAGGAGACTCTTGAGACCATCTACCGGCGTTTTCCCCGTCTGGAGGAGAGAAAGAACCAGCCGGCGGGAACCTTAAGCGGCGGCGAGCAGCAGATGCTGGCCATGGGCCGGGCCCTTATGTCCCATCCAAGGCTGATCGTTATGGATGAGCCCTCCATGGGACTGTCCCCCATCTATGTCAATGAGATCTTCGATATCATCAAGAGTATCAATGAGGGCGGCACTACGGTGCTTCTGGTGGAGCAGAACGCCAAGAAAGCCCTCTCCATCGCCCACAAGGCCTATGTGCTGGAGACGGGAAAGATCGTCTTAAGCGGAGATGCGAAAGAGCTGATGAACGATGATTCGGTGAAAAAGGCTTATTTAAGTGAATAGGAACAGGAAACAGATTCTTTCTTTTTAAGGTCTGCATACCTCCCATCCCCCCTGCATATATTGTAACAGCACAGCAAGGGGGTATTTTTATGGAGCAATTTTCTGTATACAAGGATATTAAGGCCAGGACCGGAGGCGAGATCTATCTGGGGGTAGTGGGACCGGTGAGGACGGGAAAGTCTACCTTTATCAAGCGGTTCATGGAGCTGATGGTGCTTCCGGAGATAGAAGACGAGCACAGCAGGACCCAGGCCAGAGACGAGCTGCCTCAGAGTGCGGCGGGGAAGACCATCATGACTACGGAGCCCAAATTCATTCCCAAGGAGGCGGCTCAGGTAACCTTGGGCGACGGCATCGACGTTCAGGTCCGTCTCATCGACTGCGTGGGATTTATGATCGACGGAGCGGCGGGACACATCGAAAATGACAGTGAACGGCTGGTGAAGACGCCCTGGTTCGACTATCAGATTCCTTTTACCAAAGCGGCGGAGATCGGAACCAGAAAGGTGATCACGGACCACTCCACCATCGGCATCGTGGTGACGACGGACGGGACCATCGGGGACATCCGGCGTGCTGCCTACGGACCTGCGGAGGAGCGGACCGTAGGAGAGCTGAAAGAACTGGGCAAGCCCTTTATTATGCTGCTGAATTCTGTCCGGCCTTTTTCCGAGGAGACCCGCCAGCTGGCCGCGGAGCTGGCCGGAAAGTATGACGTATCCGTCCTTCCCGTCAACTGCGAGCAGCTGAAAAAAGAAGATATCTTACATATTCTGGAACAGATCTTAAAAGAGTTCCCCGTGACTCAGATGAATTTCCATATTCCCAAATGGCTGGAGATCCTTCCCTCGGACCACTGGCTGAAGGCGGGTGTCATCCAATGCGTGAAGGA
>CAJUJV010000071.1:3162-5186 GCA_910586845.1 uncultured Hungatella sp. | reverse complement strand
GGGTTACGGACGTGGTCCGCGGCATGAAGGCGGACCGGATGGACCTGTCTGACGGCACTGTGTCCGTAGATGTCAATGTCGACGATCATTATTACTATGAGATCCTCAGCGACTATGTAGGGATTCCCATAGGCGGGGAATATCAGCTGATGCAGCAGCTCCGCTCCCTGGCCAGGATGAAGCAGGAGTATGAGAAAGTCCAGAACGCCATGAGTCAGGTGCGCCTGCGGGGCTACGGCGTGGTGACGCCGGAGAAATCGGAGATCGTCCTGGATGAGCCCCAGGTCATCCGCCACGGCAACAAATACGGCGTCAAGATGCGGGCCGAGGCCCCTTCCATCAACATGATCAAAGCCCATATCGAGACGGAGATCGCCCCCATCGTGGGAAGCCAGCAGCAGGCCGAGGACCTGATCGCCTATATCAAGCAGAACGCCAGGGAAAGCGACGAAGGGATCTGGAATACCAACATTTTCGGAAAGTCCATTGAACAGATCGTGGAAGACGGCATCCAGGCAAAGGTGTCCCAGCTGACAGAAGACTGTCAGATGAAGCTTCAGGATACTCTGCAGAAGATCATTAATGACAGTAAGGGCGGGATGATCTGTATTATTATCTGACAGAATCCCTTTTTGATTGAAAGATTCCGTGTTTTATGATAAGATAGAATCATCGAAAGGTTCGGCGGCAATAATCACAAAGGAGGATTCGATATGAAGCTAATGTTCATCGGCGCAGACCACGAAGTAACCGGCAGCTGTCATTATCTGGAATGCGGTGACACCAGACTGGTGGTAGACTACGGTATGAAGCAGGGCGTGGATCATTATCAGAATGCAGATCTGCCCGTAGCCTGCTCAGATCTGGACTATATTCTTCTGACCCATGCCCACATCGACCATGCAGGCTGTATTCCGCTTCTGTATGCCAGAGGGTTCCGGGGACAGATCATCACTACCTGCGCGACAGGAGATCTCTGCCAGATTATGCTCCGTGACAGCGCACACATTCAGGAGATGGAGGCAGAGTGGAAAAACCGGAAGGCCAGACGTGCAGGAGAACCGGAGATCAAGCCTCTCTACACCATGGATGATGCCCAGGGAGCCTTAGGCCACTTAAAGACGTTTGAATATGGAGAGATCGTGAAACTCAATGACGACATCACACTGCGATTTACGGATGCAGGCCATCTTCTGGGTTCGGCATCCATCGAAGTGTGGTGCCGGGAGGAGGGAGTGGAGAAGAAGATCGTCTTCTCAGGCGATATCGGCAACAAGAACAAGCCTCTTATCCGGGATCCGGAGTATATCAAAGAGGCAGATTATGTTGTGATGGAATGTACTTACGGCGACAGAGAGCACGGAGCCGTCATGGAGCACATTGACGAGCTGACAGAGATTATCCAGAGGACTCTGGACCGGGGAGGCAATGTGGTGATCCCGGCCTTTGCCGTAGGCCGTACTCAGGAGCTTCTTTACTTCATCAGAAGGATCAAGGCGGAGCATCTGATCTTCGGCCACGAGGGATTTGATGTGTATGTGGACAGTCCTCTGGCAGTGGAAGCCACCCACGTTTTCAAGAAGAATCTCATGCGGTGCTATGACGAGGAGACCAAGGCGCTGGTTGAGCAGGGGATCAACCCCATCGATTTCCCGGGACTGAAGCTGTCGGTTACCAGTGAGGATTCCAAAGCCATCAACTTTGACGGGGCGCCGAAGGTGATCATCTCGGCCTCCGGTATGTGTGATGCGGGCCGGATCCGTCACCATCTGAAGCATAATCTCTGGAGACCGGAGTGTACCATCGTGTTCGCGGGGTACCAGGCAGAGGCTACCCTGGGCCGCAGTCTGATCGACAAGGCTGACCGGGTAAAGCTTTTCGGCGAGACCATCGATGTGAGAGCTCAGATCCAGTCCATCAAAGGACTAAGCAGCCATGCAGACGTCCACGGGCTTCTTGAGTGGATTCAGGCATATGAGAAAAAACCCCAGATGGTGTTTACGGTCCACGGCAATGATGATGTG
>CAJUJV010000071.1:0-3152 GCA_910586845.1 uncultured Hungatella sp. | reverse complement strand
CAGCATTTTTGCAGAGCGTCTGACCCGGGAGATAGGGATTCCGGCGGCGGCTCCTTTCAGCGGTTCTGTCTTTGATCTGGCTGCAGGACAGTGGATCAGTCAGACAGAAGGCATCCTGGTCGAGAAGGCAGTTACACCGGCACGGAAGCGTGCGGATTCTGTATTTGCCCGCCTTGTGGCTGCCGGAGAGCGTCTGGCCAGAGTGATCCTTCACAATGAAGGCGGAGCCAACAAGGATCTGGCCAAATTTGCGGATCAGATCCATTCTCTGTGTGACAGATGGGACAGATAGGAGTCAGACGTCATGGGAAAAGTACAGATATATACTGACGGGGCGGCAAGAGGCAATCCGGACGGCCCCGGAGGATACGGAGTGGTACTTCACTATATTGACCAGAAAGGGGTCCTCCACGAGAGGACCCTGTCTGCGGGATACAAAAGAACCACCAACAACAGGATGGAACTGATGGCCGCCATCGCCGGGCTGGAGGCGCTGAACCGGCCCTGTGAAGTGGAGCTGTATTCGGATTCCAAGTATCTGACCGATGCCTTCAACCAGGGCTGGATCCAGAACTGGGTCAGAAATAACTGGAAAAGAGGGAAAAGCGGTCCTGTAAAGAATATTGATCTGTGGCAGCGGCTGCTGAAGGCAAAACAGCCTCATAATGTTACCTTTATCTGGGTCAGGGGACATGCAGGGCACCCTCAGAACGAGAGATGCGACCAGCTGGCCACTTCTGCGGCAGACGGAACCGGCCTTCTGACTGATGAAGGGGCAGAGGGAATGTTTAATTAAATCTTACAATATATTACTAATTTTTCATGACTATTCCATTTCATGACGGTTTATGATATGGTAAAGGTATCACCGGATCCTGCACAGGTTTGCAGGATGACAGTAAAGGATGATCCGAATGAAGAATAAAGGAGTCATGATTTCCCTGGCAGCCGTCATTGTTATCGGAATATTAATCACCAAGAGCACTTACCGCTTTGTGGAAAGATCCGATATTCCCGGGGGGATCCGTCTGGAAGAGAATCAGGATACCGGAGGGGAAAGGGCCATGGCGGCGGCAGAGGAGCCCGGACAGCCACAGCCGTTTTCTATTATAGACGGAGGCGGAGAAGAGGCGGACCCGGGAGCAGGTTACGGGGAGGAAGAAGGCATCTCCCTGCTGTCCGAAGGTCAGGAAAGCTTCGAGGAGAAGGCAGAAGACAGGATGGGACAGGCTAAGAGCCGGGAGGCAGAATCCATCTCTCCCCTGGATACCACGGCGGCAGAGCTGTCGGCAGACAGCGGGGACACTGCCGGGATGAAGAGTGTGGAAGACGGGACTCTGCTGTATTATAAGAAGAGGCTTCAGGATCTGGATGCCCAGATCGAAAAGAGCAGGGGCGCTCAGAACGGTTCCAACCTGAACAGTTCGGCCAAATCGGCGGCTTCCAGCGAATTGAAGCTGTGGGACAGTGAGCTGAACACCATCTATAACGAGATCCTGGAACGGCTGGATAAAGAAGGGTCGGAGATTCTGGTAGAAGAACAGAGAGGGTGGCTGAAGGAGCGGGACAGTCTGGCCATGGAGGCGGCCAAGAACTCGGCAGGAGGTTCCAGGGAGAGCGTGGAATATACGGTTTCTCTGGCAGGATCCACGAGACAGAGAGCTTATGATCTGGTAGAGATTTATGCCGCCGTGCTGGCGGATTGAGAGAGGGATTGCCGTGTCAGAGGACAAGGGCAATCCCTTTTCGGATTTCTTTTTTTAAAATCCTGTCTTGATAAATGTCAGGCCTTATGATAGGATAGTAGCGATAATGTGCTCTAAAAACAGAATGAGGTAAAGGAGGGAATATTATGGGAGCGATCCTTGGCAGCGTTATTAAAAATCTGCTGGAAGTCCTGGCCTTTGTCGTTATCGCCTGGGCCGGCATTGTTCTGGGAAAAAAGGCTGCGGTCAGCAAAAAGGCCAAAGCAGACAGTGATACTAAATAGATTGCGGAGGAAGCAACGTGAAAAAGTACGGCGTTAATGAGTTGAGAAAGATGTTTTTGGAATTCTTCGAAAGCAAAGGCCATCTGGCCATGAAAAGCTTTTCCCTGGTTCCCCATAATGACAACAGCCTGCTGCTGATCAACTCCGGGATGGCTCCGTTAAAGCCCTATTTTACGGGTCAGGAGATTCCTCCCAGAAGACGTGTCACCACATGCCAGAAATGTATCCGCACCGGCGACATCGAGAATATCGGCAAGACTGCCCGCCACGGCACTTTTTTTGAGATGCTGGGCAATTTTTCTTTTGGAGATTATTTTAAGACAGAGGCTATCCACTGGTCGTGGGAGTTCCTCACCGAGGTAGTAGGCCTGGATGCGGACCGTCTGTATCCGTCGGTCTATCTGGATGACGACGAGGCTTATGACATCTGGCATAAGCAGATCGGAATCCCCGAAGACAGGATCTTCCGGTTCGGCAAGGAGGACAACTTCTGGGAGCATGGAGCGGGTCCCTGCGGCCCCTGCTCCGAGATCTATTATGACAGAGGAGAGAAATACGGCTGCGGCAGGCCGGGATGTACCGTAGGCTGTGAATGCGACCGGTATATCGAGGTGTGGAACAATGTGTTCACCCAGTTTGAAAATGACGGACACGGCAATTATACGGAGCTGAAGCAGAAGAATATCGATACCGGTATGGGGCTGGAACGCCTGGCAGTAGTTGTTCAGGATGTGGATTCCCTGTTTACGGTGGATACCAACCGGGCTCTTCTCGACGAAGTATGCGCCATGGCCCATACTGCCTATCAGGCTGACGAGAAAAAGGATGTATCTCTCCGCATCATCTCGGATCATGTGAAGTCCTGTACCTTTATGATATCCGACGGGATCATGCCGTCTAATGAGGGCAGGGGCTATGTGCTCCGCCGTCTTCTGCGCCGGGCTGCCCGTCACGGAAGGCTTCTCGGCATCGAGGGCAGATTTATGGCAGAGCTGAGCAAGACCGTCATCGCCCTCTCCAGAGACGGATATCCGGAACTGGAAGAGAAAAAGGTTATGATCCTGAAAGTACTCAGCGAAGAGGAAGAGAAGTTCAATAAGACCGTTGATCAGGGTCTGTCCATCTTAAACGATATGGAGCAGGCCATGGTGGCGGCCGGTTC
>CAJUJV010000070.1:8589-20989 GCA_910586845.1 uncultured Hungatella sp. | reverse complement strand
GCCACGAATATTTTCAAGTATCCGGAACTGAGCGACAGTCAGAAGGCCAGCGAGCTTCTGAGCACCCTGGAGCATACGGAGACTCTGCAGGAGCTGGTGGGGGGAACAGACGGTGAGACGGGGATCCAGGTCTATATCGGAGACGAGACTCCGGTCCAGGCCATGAGAGACTGCAGCGTGGTGACTGCCACCTATGAACTGGGAGAAGGCCTTAAAGGGACCATAGGCATCATAGGCCCCAAGCGGATGGATTATGAGAAAGTACTGAAGACCCTGAGAACCCTGATGACACAGCTGGATGCGACCTTTAAAAAAGAAGAAAGGCAGTGAACACGGTGAACGAGGAGAATAGAAAAGAAGATATGACCGAAGAAGAGAAGAATTTAAATCCGGATCAGACAGAAGAGAATCCGGAGGACAACGGCCAGGAGGAAACGGCAGAGACCGGCAGAGAGCCGGAGGAGGTTTCGGAGGGATCGGAACAGGCCGGGGAGGAAGAGGCAGAGACCCCGGAGGCAGCCGGTGACGGTGAGGCCGGGGAAGAGAAGGCGGGCCAGGAAGAGAAGGAACCGGGTAAGAAGGGATTTTTCGGCAGGAAGAAGGAAAAGAAGGATCCGAGAGATACCCAGATCGAGGAACTGACGGACCGGCTCCGCAGAAACATGGCAGAGTTCGACAATTTCAGAAAGCGGACAGAGAAAGAAAAGTCAGCCATGTTTGAGATCGGCGCCAAGGACATCATCGAGAGGATCCTGCCGGTGATCGACAATTTTGAGAGAGGCTTAAACTCTATGCCTGAGGATGCCAAGGGAAGTCCCTTTGCCGAGGGCATGGAGATGATTTATAAGCAGCTTCTGAAGAACCTGGAGGAGGCGGGAGTAGAACCGATCCAGGCCCAGGGACAGCCTTTTGATCCCAATTTCCACAATGCGGTGCTTCACGTGGAAGACGAGAATCTGGGAGAGAATGTGGTGGCTCAGGAGCTTCAGAAGGGTTATCTGTACCGGGGCAGCGTCGTAAGGCATACCATGGTTCAGGTGGCAAATTAGCAGAACTATCAAAAAAACGGATTTCATATAGGAGGAAAAAACAATGAGCAAGATTATAGGTATTGACCTGGGAACAACAAACAGCTGTGTGGCCGTTATGGAAGGCGGTAAACCCACTGTTATCGCCAATGCAGAAGGAACAAGGACCACCCCCTCTGTGGTGGCATTTTCCAAGACAGGCGAGAGACTGGCAGGAGACCCGGCGAAGCGTCAGGCAGTGGCCAACGCCGACAGGACCATCGCTTCCATCAAGAGGCATATGGGAACGGACTACAAGGTAGATATCGACGGAAAGAAGTATACTCCTCAGGAGATCTCCGCCATGATCCTGCAGAAGCTGAAGGCAGACGCGGAGAGCTATCTGGGAGAGCCTGTGACCGAGGCGGTCATCACGGTTCCCGCATATTTTAACGACGCCCAGCGCCAGGCCACCAAGGACGCGGGAAGGATCGCGGGTCTGGATGTAAAGAGGATCATCAACGAGCCTACGGCTGCGGCCCTGGCTTACGGCCTGGACAATGAGAAGGAGCAGAAGGTCATGGTATACGACCTGGGCGGCGGTACTTTTGATGTGTCTATCATCGAGATCGGCGACGGCGTCATCGAAGTACTTTCCACCAACGGAGACACCAGACTGGGCGGCGACGATTTTGACAACAGGATTATCCAGTGGATGATCGATGAATTTAAGAAGGCAGAGGGTATCGACCTGTCCGGAGACAAGGCGGTCCTTCAGAGACTGAAGGAAGGAGCCGAGAAGGCCAAGAAAGAGCTCTCCACGGCTACAACCACCAGCATCAGCATCCCCTTCATCACGGTTAAGGACAATGTGCCGAAGCATCTGGATATGAACCTGACCAGGGCCAAATTCAACGAGCTGACCCACGACCTGATCGAGAGGACCGCAGTCCCGGTTCAGAACGCCTTAAGAGACGCGGGCATCACTGCTTCCGAGCTGGGCAAGGTGCTTCTGGTAGGCGGTTCCACCCGTATGATCGCAGCTCAGGAGAAAGTAAAACAGCTTACAGGCCATGAGCCGTCCAAGAGCCTGAACCCGGATGAGTGCGTGGCCATCGGCGCGGCTATCCAGGGCGGCAAGCTGGCAGGCGATGCAGGCGCAGGCGACATCCTTCTTCTGGATGTGACTCCTCTGTCCCTGTCCATCGAGACCATGGGAGGCGTGGCCACCAGACTGATCGAGAGAAATACGACTATCCCCACCAAGAAGAGCCAGGTGTTCTCTACCGCTGCCGACAATCAGGAGGCCGTGGATATCCATGTAGTACAGGGTGAGAGGCAGTTTGCGAGAGACAACAAGTCTCTGGGACAGTTCCGTCTGGACGGAATTCCTCCTGCAAGAAGAGGCGTTCCTCAGATCGAGGTTACCTTCGATATCGATGCCAACGGTATCGTCAATGTATCCGCCAAGGATCTGGGCACCGGCAAGGAGCAGCATATCACCATCACTTCCGGTTCCAACATGTCTGACGCCGACATCGAGAAGGCAGTGAAGGAAGCAGCCGAGTACGAGGCACAGGATAAGAAGCGCAAGGAAGCCATTGATGCGAGAAACGATGCGGACTCCATGGTATTCCAGACGGAGAAGGCTCTGGAAGAGGTAGGCGACAAGATCGCAGCCAACGACAAGGCTGCCGTGGAGGCTGATCTGAATGCGCTGAAGGAGGCGATCAACCGGGCTCCTGTAGACGAGATGACAGATGCCCAGGTAGAGGATATCAAGGCAGGCAGAGAAAAGCTGATGGCAAGCGCCCAGGCTCTCTTCGCCAAAGTATATGAGCAGGCTCAGGCAGCCGGTCCCGACATGGGCGCAGCAGGACAGAGTACGGCCGGCCAGCCTGACGATGACGTCATCGACGGGGATTTCAGAGAGGTTTAAAAAAACACATGAGACATAGCAGAAAAGTGTTGTAGGAGTACAGCACTTTTCTGCGGTGTCTGAACAGTGGGAAAGGCAGACCAGTATGGCAGAGAGCAAGAGAGATTACTATGAAGTCCTGGGCGTTCCGAAGAATGCCGACGATGCGGCCATCAAGAAGGCGTACCGTGTTCTGGCAAAAAAGTATCATCCCGATGCCAATCCGGGTGATACGGAGGCAGAGCAGAAATTCAAGGAGGCATCGGAGGCCTACAGCGTTCTGAGCGACAGCGAGAAGAGACGGCAGTACGATCAGTTCGGACACGCCGCTTTTGACGGAGGCGCCGGCGGAGGCGGCTTTGGAGGTTTCGGCGGCTTCGGAGGTTTTGACGGAGCGGATATGGGAGACATCTTCGGGGATATCTTCGGCGGCGGGCGCTCCAGAAGCAGCTCCAGATATAACGGCCCCATGAAGGGAGCCAATGTGAAGGCCAGTGTCAGGATCACCTTTGAGGAAGCGGTCTTCGGCTGTGAGAAGGAGCTGGAGATCAACTACAGGGAGGAGTGCGGTACCTGCCACGGGACAGGGGCCAAAGCAGGCACTTCCCCGGAAACCTGTCCCCGATGCAAGGGGAGGGGCAAGATCGTGGAGGCGGAGCAGTCTGTCTTCGGCCTGGGTATGGTGCAGAATGTGAGGACCTGTCCGGAGTGCGGCGGAACCGGCAAGATCATCAGGGAGAAGTGTGCCGACTGCAGGGGGACCGGATATATTACGAGAAGAAAGAAGCTGAAAGTGACGATTCCGGCAGGCATCGATGACGGACAGAGCATCCGCATGTCAGGAGCAGGAGAACCGGGAGTCAACGGCGGGGAGAGAGGCGATCTGCTGGTAGAGGCCGTGGTATCCAAACATCCCATCTTTGTCCGCAGGGAGACCAGCATCTACTCTACCGTATCGGTTTCTTTCGCGGTGGCGGCCCTGGGAGGTCCTATCCGCATCAAGACCGTAGACGGAGAAGTAGAGTATGAGGTGAAGCCGGGAACCCAGACAGACACCAGAGTAAGGCTGAAGGGCAAAGGCGTTCCATCCCTGAGAAACAGGGCTGTCCGGGGCGATCACTATGTGACCCTGGTAGTCCAGGTGCCGGAGCGGATGAACGAGGAGCAGAAAGAGGCCTTGAGACGGTTTGACGATCTGATGAACGGAAGGACTCCGAAAGAGGAGACAGGACATAAGAAAAAGGGACTTTTTAACAAATAGAACATAGAACGGCGGAAAGCATCCCGGCTTTTGGGATGCTTTCCGTCGTTGCCATATGACAGGAAGGAGAGCTGGAAATGATGAGAAAAGAAGAAGTCAGGATCGGATTTATCGGTTTCGGCAACATGGCTCAGGCCATGGCAGAGGGGCTGATCTCCCGAAAGGCAGTGACGGCGGACAGGATCCGTGCCTGTGCCGCTCACTGGGACAGGCTGTGCAGAAACGCAGAAAAGTACGGGATCCGCGGCTGCCGCAGCGCGGAGGAGACCGTGGAAGAGTCGGATGTGGTCGTTGTGGCCGTAAAACCTTATCTGGTGGAGGAGGTGCTCCGGCCGGTCCGGGACAGGCTCCGGGGCAAGATCCTGGTGTCCGTGGCAGTCAATTTTTCTTTTGATAAATTTGAAGAATTCCTGGTTCCGGGGACTCATCATCTCAGTACCCTGCCCAATACGCCGGTGGCCGTGGGACAGGGGATCATCCTCTGTGAACAGAAGCATTCCCTGACAGAAGAAGAATTTGCTCTCATAAAAGAACTGCTGGGATCCGTCGCCCTGGTGGAAGTGGTGGATGAAGCTCATATGGGCATTGCGGGGACCTTAAGCGGCTGCGGCCCGGCTTTTGCCGCCATGTTTATCGAGGCCTTAAGTGACGGGGCGGTGCTCCACGGCCTTCCCCGGGAACTGTCCTACAAGCTGGCCAGTCAGATGGTGGCGGGGACGGCGGGACTGCAGCTGGCCACAGGGCGGCATCCGGGGGCCATGAAGGATGGAGTGTGTTCGCCGGGAGGAACCACCATCAGAGGCGTGGCGGCTCTGGAGAGAAACGGATTCCGCAATGCGGTGATCTCTGCCATCGATGCGGTGGAAAGACGGCAGTGACCGGAGGCGGGATCAGGCCGTGATACAGAAAAAATCAGAAGAAGGAGAAATCATGATGGAAGAGAATGTCAGGTTTGAGGATCTCCAGTATCTGTCCGTGAGTCTGCCGGAGGATATCCAGAAATTAAAATGGTACGGAGATTTTGACAGGGCCCGGAAAGTAATCGATCTGGTTCTGAAAAAGGATATCCCAAAGCCTCTCCGAAGAAGACTGGAGCTGGAAAAGTGGATCCTGAGGCGGCTGCCTCTTTCGTACATTTATACGGAAGAAGAGGCCCTGGAACGTCTTGAAGAAACCCTGAAAGGAGCTACCAGGGAAGAACTGGAACAGCTTCGGGATGAAGGCGGGGCGGAATGGATCTTTGTCAACGGACAGGTCCGGTATAAAGACAACTTTATTGAGAACCTTCTCAAGACCAGGAGAGAACTGTGGCCCAGACTGAAAGATCCTTCGAAGGTGGAGGACCGTATCAGGGGAAGCCGTCTTCTGGATGAGACAGTTTCGGCCATGAAGGCAGAAGGCGGGCTGGCTTACAGGATGCATGTCAGGACCTCTCTGAGAGTGGAGAAGGAGGCAGAGAGGATCGGGTCCCTGATCCGGGTACATCTGCCTGTGCCGGTGGAGCAGGGCCAGGTGAAACATTTCAGGCTTCTGGGAACTTCCATGGAGCCTGTCAGGACGGTTCCGGCGTATGCTCCCCAGAGGACGGTCTGCATGGAGACCAGGCTGGAGCCGGGACAGGAATTCTGGGTGGAGTATGAGTTTGAGAACCATACAGGATATACCAGGCTGGAACCGGGAGCGGCCGAAGAAGAGAAAAATCCGAAAGGGACTCCGGAGGATCTGGCCCCGTACCTTGAGGAGCAGCCGCCTCATATCAGATTTACCCCTTATTTGAAAATGCTGACCGGGCAGGTGGTGGGAGATGAGACGGATCCTCTGAAAAAAGCCAGAAAAATCTATGACTACATCACGACCCATATCATGTATTCTTTTGTGAGACAGTACGCCACCATTGACAATCTGCCGGAATATATGGCCGCGGGGCTTAAAGGAGACTGCGGGATCTATGCCCTGCTGTTCATCACCATGTGCCGGATCGCAGGGATCCCGGCCGGCTGGCAGTCAGGCCTGTACGGGACGCCTCTTGATATCGGCTGCCATGACTGGGCCTGGTTTTACGTTGAGCCTTACGGGTATCTGTATGCGGACGGTTCCTTCGGCGGAGCCGCCTGGCGGGAAGGAAACAGAGAACGGTGGGATTTCTATTTCGGCAATCTTGATCCTTTCCGAATCCCTCTGTGCAGCGGGTTTCAGCAGGAGTTCACACCGCCCAGGACACATCTGAGAGAGGATCCCTATGACAATCAGTCGGGGGAAGCGGAATATGAGGACAGAGGGCTCATAGAAGGAGCGGAGTACAGGACAGAAAAACAGATGATCGAGATCAGACGGATCCCGTTTTGTAAGGATCCGGCATGAGCCGACAGAAAAAAAGTGAAAGGGCAGGCCGTTTTGCGCGGTCTGCCCTTTCGGCCTGTGTTCTGCCGGATATCCTGAAATGGTTGTGATTGAGGCTGTAATGCGTAATGCAGCAGGAATTTCAGATTGTCCCTTGTTTCGTTTTTTTTTGGAATCCGTTCAGAACAGAAGCCTTTATCATCCGTTCAATAGAATAATGCATGAGAAATGAGTTTTATTGCAAAAACGAAATAAGATGGGGTGGGAAATTCTGGGGGGTAACCTTATTGACAATCCTCAGTGCGATAGGTTACAATGCAGACAGGAGAAACGGAGGTGTACGGCAGATATGGAAAATATGGAGGACCTGACAAGAGAGATCCAGGAGCTGGAAGAGCAGATCGGAGAGCTGCCAGTAGGTTATATCTCGAAAAAGAATATTCATGGAAAAATACGGTACTATCGCCAGTGGACAGAGAGCGGTAAGATAAAGAGCCAGTATATTAAGGAAGAAGAGCTGGAGGAGATCCAGGATCAGATCAGCCGCCGCAGGGAGCTGCAGCAGAGGCTGAAGGAGCTGAACCAGAAGGACAAAGACTCCAGAAGGACTTATGGGGGCGAGAGGAAAAGGAACGGAAAAACATATGCGGAGCCGGAATTCGAAACCAATGTCCTCATAGGGGAGGAGCTTCTGGCCATGGCGGGCAACATCCAGAGCCACAAAAAAAGGGACTGCTATAAGCAGCTCTCTGCCTATCTTGAGGGAGAGGGCGGCGAGAGGGTGTGCATCGTGTCAGGCCTGAGGAGGACCGGCAAGACTACCATGATCCGCCAGGCCATTCTGGATATGGACGTGGAACAGGTAAAAAAGACGGCCTATATAAAGACCACTGCCGCCGACAATATGGAGATCATGAGCCGTGATTTGAAGAAGCTGTATCAGATGGGATACCGGTATGTATTTATCGATGAGGTCACTCTGATGGATGATTTTATCGACTCCGCGGCCCTTCTCTCCGATATCTACGGGGCTCAGGGGATGAGGATCGTTCTGACAGGAACGGATTCCCTTGCCTTTGGCCTGGCTCTGCGTCAGGAACTGTTTGACCGTGCCATAACGGTGAGGACCACGTTTATCCCTTTCAGAGAGTACAGCCGCCTTCTGGGAGTGGACAACATTGACGAGTATATCCGCTACGGCGGCACTCTGCGGGCGGGAAAACCTGCCGGCGGCCAGGAGGAGAACTCAGGCCCCCGGGAGACCTTTGCCCTGTTCCGGGACAGTCAGTCCACCAGGGAATATATCGAAAGCGCCATATGCCGCAACATCCAGCGCTCTCTGACAGCAAGCAAAGACAAGAGCCAGTTTGCCAGTCTCAGAACCCTTCTGGACACGGGAGAGCTCATGGGGGCGGTGGACCGGGTCATGGAGGACATGAATCTGAATTTTCTGTTTCTTGCGGTTTCCGGCAATCAGGCTTTTCATGACTTCCGGATCGCCGTCTGGAACCTGCGCAATGACCGGCTCCGCAGCGAGCAGGCCTCCGGGCTGACCAAAGCACATGTGTCTCAGATCAAGGAGGCACTGGTGGCTCTGGACCTGATCGTGGAGTGCCCGGCGGAGACGGCCAGACAGGGAGGGGAGACTGTGGAGAAGGTGATCTTCGCACAGCCGGGAATCCGGTACAGCCAGGTGCAGACTCTGCTGCAGGAGGTCTTAAGCGGAGAGAGGTTCGGACAGATGAGCCAGGTAGAGAAAAAAGGATTTGCAGAACAGATCCTCGGGGAAGTCAGAGGACGGATGCTGGAGGAGATGGTCCTCATGGAGACAGAAAAGGCTCTTTCCGGCCGGTATCAGGTATTCAAGATGCAGCTGGCCACAGGAGAATTTGACATGGTGGTCTATGATACGGAAGACAACAGCTGCAGCCTGTGCGAGGTGAGAGGCAGCGGACTGGCCGCCAGAAACAAGTTCCGGAGAGTGCCTGATGCGGAGAAATACCGGCAGATCGAGCGCCGTTTCGGCCCCATCACCGAGAGGATTACTCTGTGCAGGGACCCTCAGCTTATGGAACACGCAGGCATCAGCGGCAAATACTGCCGAATCGAAGAATATCTGAGAAACTTGTCGTAAGGAGGGATCCTGATGTCGATTTTATGTCAATTGAGAAAAGAGCAGCTTTTCACCAGTTCGGAAATGGAAGTAGTGAATTACATTGTAACCCATCCTAAAACGGCAGTGAAGGCCACCATCAGGGAACTGGCGGAGCTGACCTATTCTTCACCGTCTACCATCGGGAGGGTGTGCAAAAAAGTCGGTGTTGAGGGATTTACGGAACTGAAGATCAAGCTGGCCACAGAGCTGGACCGGCTGGTGGTGGAATCCAAAAATGCAGATGTAAATATTCCTGTGGGACCCGAGGACCGTGTAGAAGATTTCCCCCGGATATTTTTTAATCTTCATTACCAGGCTCTGTCCGATGCGTATCATACGGTGGATATCAAAGTACTGAAAAACGTGGCCGACGTTTTGTACCGGGCGGATGCGGTGTATGTTCTGGGATCCCAGCAGTCTCTGGTTCTGGCCATGGATTTTCTGTGCAAGACGGCAAAGCTGGGACTTCCCTTTTTTAATCCTCTGATGAATAACGGGTTTAACAATAATCTGTATAAAAAGCGGAGGTGCAAAAGACCGGCCGCCCTGCTGGTGTCCCAGTATGCGGACAGCCGCCGCATCAACCGGTGGATCGGAGAACTGAAGAGCATGAAAAGCGACATCTGTCTGATTACCGCCAACCAGGACAGCCCCAATATCAACCGGGTCCATTACGCGGTGATCGTGGACAGCGAGGAGGCGGTTACGGGCAAGCTGGGGAATTTTGCTTCCAGGACCAAGCTGTCCTATGTGCTGGACATGCTGTATATGATCCTGTTCATGAAAGATTACGAAGAGAATCTGGAGAACATGAAGAGCTGGACCAGAGAGAGAGAACGGCCGGAATGGTAAATTGTTCCGAAAACAAATTCTGATTTCTTTTGGATTTAGGTAAAAAATACCGCATTGTCCGGGGCGTATTGTCAAAAGAGGAGATAAATCTTATAATTATCTCATCAAAAACCGAACAAGAAGTCAGGAGGCTGCACAATGAAAAGGAGATTGACAAAAAACAAAAGTACAAGCCAGAAGAAGGGGGGTGCTGCAAGATGGTAGAAAAACTGATGAACGGAATGCTGTCATTTGCAGCAAAATTGTCAAATCAGAGACATCTGGGAGCTATCAGAAACGCCTTTACATCGCTGCTTCCCGTAGTTGTTACGGGTGCGTTCTGTACGCTGATTTCCAACGTTGTCTGCAACACCAGACCAGGATACGTCAGCGTGGCCAATCTGCCGGGTATGAGCTGGCTGGCTAATCTGTCCCCGATCTTTACGGCTGCCAACTATGGTACCATGAACTTTATCAGTATCGGAATCATCATACTGATCGCGCTGGGATTGTCTGAGAGCTACGGCATGAAGGACTTTACGGTTGCCCCCGTGGCCCTGGGTTCCTACATATCCCTGTGTCTTACTACCGCAACTGTCAACTGTGATGTGTCCGAGGGCGTGGTTCATGAAGTGGCCAGCGTGCTGGCGGCAAGCTACACGGATGCAAAAGGTCTGTTTGTAGGTCTGATCACCGCACTGTGCGCCACAGAGATCTACTGCCGCCTGATCAAGAGCGGAAAACTGGAGATCCGGCTTCCGGAGAGCGTGCCTTCCAATGTGGCCCGTTCCTTCACCATCCTGTTCCCGGCAGCGCTTACTATCCTGATCATCTCTACTGTGGGATTTGTGTTCCAGATGATCACAGGCATGTCCGTATTTGTGGCGATTACCACTTTCATCCAGAGACCGCTGATGAACATCCTGACGGGACTTCCGGGATATCTGTTCCTGATCTTTATGACCACGGTGCTGTGGGTATTCGGTATCCATGGAACCCAGACCCTTGGAGCAGTATATTCTCCCATTCTTCTGGCAGCTTATGCAGAGAATGAGGCGGCTTATGCGGCAGGAACAGCCATTCCCAATATCATCTGTTCTCCGTTTTTGTCCTGCTTCTCCATCATTACCGGTGCAGGAATCACAGGCGGACTGCTGATTTCGATCCTGCTGTTCTCCAAGAGAGACGATTACAGGGCTGTTGCAAGAATCGCCATCCCGTGTGCGTTCTTCAACATCAATGAGCCGGTTACTTTCGGTCTTCCCATCGTGCTGAACCCGATTCTGGCCATTCCCTTTATGATCGCTCCGGCAGTGTCGGCCAGTTTTGCCTACTTTATGACTTCCATCGGGTTCTGCGGACGGATGGTAGTAAACTCTCCATGGACCACACCGCCTATGCTGATGGCATTCCTGTCTTCCGGCGGATCCATCGGAGCAGCCATTACACAGCTTCTCTGTATTCTTCTGGCGGCAGTTGTATATACGCCCTTTGTGCTGATTTCAAATCACCAAAAGCCGGCAGAGGAATAATTGAGAGAATATAGAATACCTTTCCCAAGTTATACTCTTAAAGCCTGGATACAGACACGTGTCCGGGCTTTAAGAGTTTTTTTGAAGGAAACGGTATTGTTTTCACGGCAAGTTCAGGTTATAATGAAGCATCAGGGCGATGAGAGAATGAATATAAAGGAGAACAGGCCGATATGAAATGGACCAAATTTACACTGACCACCACCACGGCGGCGGTGGATCTGGTGAGCAGTCTTTTTGACGAGATCGGGATCGAAGGAATCGAGATCGAAGATCATGTTCCTCTTACGGAGGCAGAGACCAAAGGGATGTTTATCGACATTCTGCCGGACATGGGGCCTGACGACGGGGTGGCAAAGGTCAGCTTCTACCTGGAAGATTTGTCGGAGCTGGACCGCATCATGAGAGAGATCCAAGAGGGGCTCGACGAGCTGAGCCGGTTTGTGGACCTGGGAGAGAGGACTATCACATCGTCAGAGACCGAGGACAAGGACTGGATCAATAACTGGAAACAGTATTTTAAGCCTTTTACCGTGGACGATATCCTGATCAAGCCTACCTGGGAGCAGGTGCCAAAGGAGCACAGAGACAAGCTGCTGATTCAGATCGATCCCGGCACTGCTTTCGGCACGGGGCAGCACGAGACCACCCAGCTGTGTATCCGGCAGCTGAAAAAATATGTACATCACGGTTCCAGGATCCTGGATGTGGGAACGGGAAGCGGGATTCTGGGCATCACGGCTCTGAAACTGGGAGCAGGCCATGTCTTCGGCACGGATCTGGATGAAAATGCCGTTGCGGCCGTCGGGGAGAACCTGGAGTCCAATCAGATCGGGGAGGGCAGTTTTCAGGTAGTTCAGGGCAACATCATCGATGATGAGGAGATTCAGGCCATGGCAGGGACAGAGTGCTGTGATATAGCCGTGGCCAACATCCTGGCGCCGGTTATCATCATGCTCCAGAAAGAGATCCCTCTTCACCTGAAGAAGGGAGGGCTTTTCATCGCTTCCGGTATCATCAACACCAAGGAGGAGGCTGTCAGAGAGGCTCTGGAAGCAAATCAGGAGCTGGAGATTGTGGAAACCACATACCAGGGGGAATGGGTCTGCGTGACGGCCAGAAAGGTGTAAAAGAACGTGTACCATTTTTTTGTTACAGAAGATCAGATCGGTGAAGAAACCGTCGTCATCCGGGGCTCGGACGTAAACCATATCCGCAATGTGCTGAGGATGAGACAGGGGGAGCCTCTGTTTATCAGCGGCGGAGAGGGAACGGGCTATGAATGTGAGATCTGCCATATCGGAACAGATCAGGTCATGGCGCGGATCCTGTCCAGGTCGGACCGGACAGGGGAAC
>CAJUJV010000070.1:0-8579 GCA_910586845.1 uncultured Hungatella sp. | reverse complement strand
CATCTTTTTCAGGGACTGCCCAAAGGCGACAAGATGGAGCTGGTGATCCAGAAGGCCGTGGAGCTGGGAGTCTCTGAGGTGATCCCTGTCATTACCCGAAGGACCATCGTAAAGCTGGATAAGAAAAAGGTAGAGGCAAAGACGGCCCGATGGAACGCCGTCGCCGAGAGCGCGGCCAAGCAGTCCGGGCGCGGCGTCATCCCCGTGGTCAGAGGAGTCCTGTCTTTTAAGGAAGCTCTGGCTTATGCGGGTCCCTTTCCCGTAAAGATCATTGCCTATGAACGGGCCGAAGGCATGAAGACCCTCAGGGAGCAGCTGGGGAGGATCCGGCCGGGTATGGACGCGGGGATCTTCATCGGTCCGGAAGGCGGGTTTGAGGAGGAGGAGATCTCCGGGGCAGAGTCTGCCGGAGCGGTGCCGGTTTCCCTGGGAAGGCGGATCCTCCGGACAGAGACGGCAGGTCTCATGGTCCTTTCCGTGGCCGGATATCTGCTGGAAACCATGTGAGGAGGAGACAGATGGAAGCATATTTTGATAATTCAGCGACAACCAGGGTTTTTGACTGTGTGAAAGACATTGTAGTCAGGACCATGACAGAGGATTACGGCAATGCGGCCGCAAAACATTCTATGGGAGTGAAAGCGGAGCAGTATATCAGAGAAGCCAGGGCAGTGATCGCCAGAAGCCTGAAAGTCCGGGAGAAAGAGATCGTCTTTACCTCCGGAGGTTCCGAGTCCAACAATATGGCTCTCATCGGCGCCGCCATGGCCAACCGGCGGAGAGGGAACCATATCATCACCACCAATATAGAACACTCGTCCGTTTACAATACTCTGGGGTTTCTGGAGGAACAGGGATTTGAGATCACCTACCTGCCTGTGGACGGCCAGGGCCATATCAGCCTGGAGACTCTGAAAGAGCAGCTTCGGCCTGATACCATTCTCGTGTCCGTTATGTATGTGAACAATGAGGTGGGAGCTGTGGAACCGGTGGAGGAGATCGGAAGAGTTATAAAGGAGATCAGCCCGGAAACCCTGTTCCATGTGGATGCTATCCAGGCCTACGGCAAATATGAGATCCGCCCCGGCCGCCAGCACATTGATCTCATGAGTGTCAGCGGTCATAAGCTTCACGCGCCCAAGGGTGTGGGTTTTCTGTATATCCGGGATAAAGTAAAGGTGAAACCTCTCATATACGGCGGCGGCCAGCAGGCGGGGATGCGGTCAGGGACGGAAAACGTACCCGGAGTGGCAGGCCTTGGAGCCGCGGCCAGGGAAATTTATACCAACCACAGAGAAAAAACAGACTATCTGTATGAACTGAAGGACTATCTCATGACACGGATCCGGGAGATCGAAGGCTGTGTGGTCAACAGCCGCCCGGGCAGAGACAGCGCTCCTCAGATCGTGAGCATAAGCTTTGAGGGGGTCCGCAGCGAGGTGCTGCTCCACGCACTGGAAGAACGGGGAATCTATGTGTCCTCCGGTTCCGCCTGCTCCAGCAGCCATCCGGGGGTCAGCGGGACTCTCAGAGGTATCGGGGTCAGACAGGATCTTCTGGATGCCACCCTGCGGTTCAGCTTCGGGCTCTTCAACAAAAAAGAAGAGATCGATTATGCCATAGACACCTTAAAAGAGCTTCTGCCTGTGCTGCGCCGGTACCGGAGAGGGTAAAACCGGAGGACGAGAAAGGAAAAAATCATGTTATATCAGTCATTTTTGATCAAATACGCGGAGATCGGGACAAAGGGCAAGAACCGATACCTTTTTGAAGACGCCCTGATGAAGCAGATCCGCCACGCATTAAAGACAGTGGATGGAAGCTTCGCGGTGACTAAGGAGATCGGCCGGATCTACGTGAAGGCGGAAGGGGACTATGACTATGAAGACGTCATCGAGGCCCTGAAGACGGTTTTCGGCATCGCATGGATCTGCCCCATGTTCCAGACCGGCGAGAAAGAATTCGAAAGCGTGAAAAAAGAACTGCTGGAATATGTCCGTCAGGTGTACCCTTCCCGGGACCTGACCTTCAAGGTGGACTCCCGGAGAGCGGACAAGAACTATCCGGTCTATTCCGAGCAGATGAACCGGGACCTGGGAGAGGCGGTGCTTAAGGCTTATCCGGAGATGAAGGTAGACGTACATCAGCCCCAGGTCATGCTTCATGTGGAAGTGAGAAATGTGGTAAACATCTACTCTCAGATGATCCCCGGTCCCGGCGGTATGCCTGTGGGAACCAACGGCAAGGCCATGCTCCTTTTGTCCGGCGGCATCGACAGCCCGGTGGCCGGATATATGATCGCCAAAAGGGGAGTGAAGATCGAGGCCGTCTATTTTCACGCTCCGCCTTACACCAGCGAGAGGGCGAAGCAGAAGGTGGTGGATCTGGCGAAGCTGGTGGCCCGCTATGCAGGTCCGATCAGGCTCCATGTGGTAAATTTTACGGATATTCAGCTGTATATCTACGAGCAGTGTCCCCATGAGGAACTGACCATCATCATGCGCCGCTATATGATGCGCATCGCCCAGGCCATCGCAGAGGAGTCGGAATGTCTGGCTCTGATCACCGGGGAGAGCATCGGTCAGGTGGCATCCCAGACCGTCCAGTCCCTGGCAGCCACCAACGACGTGTGCACCATGCCTGTGTTCCGCCCTGTCATCGGATTTGACAAACAGGAAATCGTGGATATCTCAGAGAAGATCAACACCTACGAGACCTCCATCCAGCCCTACGAAGACTGCTGTACCATCTTTGTGGCTAAGCATCCGGTTACCAAGCCCAATATCAGAACGATCCGTTATTCGGAGGAAAAATTAAAAGAAAACATTGATCAGATGACAAAGACGGCCATAGAGACCCGTGAAGTCATGATGTGCTGGTAAAAAACAGGTGCTTTCCCCATGGGAAGGCACCCGTTTCTCCGCCATAGCAGAATCTGAGAGAAAATATCACTTTATGATGTAAGGAGCCAGAATGTTGAGGATCTCTTCAACGCTGCTCTCGGTCTCCGCGTGGATGTTCAGATCGATGGGTTTGGACAGATCCAGGCTGAAGATGCCCATGATGGACTTGGCATCGATGACGTACCTGCCGGACACCAGATCGAAATCTACATCAAACTTTGTCAGATCATTGACAAAGGATTTTACTTTATCGATAGAGTTTAAAGAAATGCGTACCGTTTTCATGGAAAACCTCCTTAAATTTTGTGTCATTTATCTATGTCTAATAGTACAGAGATGACCGGAAAAAGTCAATAGGGAGTTTGAGAAAGATTGGTTCTGAACAGAAAGAGAGGAGGAGAGCTATGAGAAAGGCTGCTTTACATAATCTGGGCTGCAAAGTGAATGCCTATGAGACAGAAGCCATGGGACAGCTTCTGGAGGAAGCCGGATACGAGCTGGTGGCATTTGAGGAAACGGCCGATGTCTATGTGATCAATACCTGCTCCGTCACCAATATAGCAGACAGGAAATCCCGGCAGATGCTCCATCGGGCGAAGAAGAGGAATCCCCATGCAGCTGTGGTGGCGGCGGGCTGCTATGTGCAGGCGGCGGGGGAGGAACTGCAGAAGGACCCTGCCGTTGATATTGTGATCGGAAATAACAGAAAGGCAGAGCTGCCGGGGATCCTGGAAGATTTTTTCGCAGGGAGAGAAGAGGCCCGGAAAGGATATGTGATTGATATCGGAAAGACCCGGGAGTACGAGGCCCTCAGCATCAGAAGAGTGTCGGAACATACCAGGGCCTTTATCAAGATTCAGGACGGATGCAACCAGTTCTGCAGCTACTGCATCATCCCATATACCAGAGGGAGGGTGAGAAGCCGGGGACCGGAAGATATCCTGGCCGAGGTCAGGGAGCTGGCGGGACAGGGATACCAGGAGATCGTCCTGACAGGCATCCATCTCAGCTCCTACGGCATGGATTTTCCGGAAAGCGACAGGGAGGATCTGCTCGGCCTTATGACAGGGCTGGACAGGATCCAGGAGCTGAAAAGGATGCGGCTGGGCTCTCTGGAACCCAGGATCATCACAGAGAAATTTGCAGAAGCTCTGGCCGGGCTCAGGACTCTCTGCCCCCATTTTCATCTGTCCCTTCAGAGCGGCAGCGATCAGGTGCTCACGAGGATGAACCGTCATTATACTGCCGGGGAGTATGAGGAGTGCTGCCGGATCCTGCGCAGGTGGTTTGACAACCCGGCCATCACCACCGACGTGATCGTCGGCTTCCCGGGGGAGACGGGAGAAGAGTTCGGGGAAACCCTGGAATTTGTAAAAAAGATCCGGTTTTACGAGATGCATATTTTTAAATATTCCAGAAGAGAGGGGACAAAGGCCGCCGGGATGGACGGACAGATCCCGGAGTCCGTCAAGTCGGAACGAAGCGACATATTGCTGAAAACAGAGGCAGCCCTGTCTCTGGAATACAGAAAGAGCTTTCTGGGAAAGAAAAAAGAAGTTCTGATGGAGGAAAAGACGGTGATCGGCGGAAGGGACTATCTGGTGGGATATACCAGAGAATATGTAAAAGCCGCCGTTTTGTGGGACCGGGAAAAGAGGGGGAAGATGGTTACCGGAACCCTGAAAGAGATGCTTACAGACGAGATTCTGCTTCTGGAAGAGGATCCGTCCGGAGGCAGATGATCTCTTGACTGAGTCCTGTTTTCTGCCGTATAATAATACACAAAAGAGAGACACGATAAATCGAGGGAAGAGAGGAACAAAACAGTGAGACAGTTTTTTGGGATGAGTCAGAGGGGAGATCTGAGAGAAGCGGTCCGGGGGCTCGTGAATCCTCAGCTGATTCTGCTGATGTCCAACAGCAGTCAGTTTGAGGATCATGTAAGGGAACTGGAGAAGCTTTATCCCCAGGTGCCCAGCATCGGCTGTATCGGGATGTGCTATGACACCAGAGTGGCTGAGAACGGAGTAGGAGTGGTGGCATTTCAGGATGGAGTCAGCGCGGCGGCCAATGTGCTGGAACAGGTATCGGTAATGCCTGTAAAGTACATCAGAAGGCTGGAAGAGGATTTGAGAAGGGTCAATGCCTCCCAGACAGATACTATCTGCATCGACTTTTGCTCCGGCAATGATGCCTGTGTGCTGACTACTTTCTATACTGCTTTAAGGCGCAGGAATATTTCCCTGGTAGGAGGGACCGGAGACGGGGGAAAAGTATCTGCCAACGGAAAGATTTACGAAGACGGAGTGGCCTATGCCCTTGTAAGGAATCAGGGAGGCAGGGTGAAGGCATATAAAGAAAATATCTATCACCAGATGGGTAACTACCGGTTTATTGCCTCCAATACTGACAGGGCCAGATACATGATCGGATCCTTAAACGGGAGACCGGCCAGAGAAGTTTACCAGAAGATCCTTCATGTAACGGAACAGCAGATCCTGACCCAGACTTTTAAGAATCCCTTTGGAAAAATCAACGGGGATGACACCTGCATCATTTCCATCAAAGAGGTAAGCGGCAATGCGCTGGCATGTTTCAGACAGGTCAACGACTCTGATGTACTGATTCTGCTGGAGCTTGGAGATTACAAGAAGATCGTAAAGGAAACCATCGAAAAGATCGTAAAGGATTTCCCCAGACGTTCGGCAGTGTTTTCTGTCAATTGCCTTTTCCGCTATAAACTGTTCAGCGAAAACGGCTATATGCAGGAGTATCTGAGAGACATGAGTGCGCTGGGAAGCCATGCAGGCCTGGTAGGGTACGGAGAACATTACAACAACCAGTTTGTCAATCAATCTATGACATGTGTTGTTTTCGAATAAGGGGGAGAAGAAGGCATGTTGTTTCGCAGAGATAATAAAAACAAGACAGAGAAAAAACAGAACAAGGAGAAGGATATGTACCCGGTTCTGTATGTGATGGACAGTTTAAAACAATACCACACGGATCTGGTCCAGAAGGAAGTCCAGTCTTTGTGGGAGCTGAGTCTGGTAGGCAGCAGTTTTGACAGTGTTTTGGGAGAGGCAGAACATTTTCAGGAGAAACTGGAGGATATGGGACAGGACTTTTTGAGAGTCAGTGAAGCCTCGGAGCAGTTCGTGGCCGTGCGGGATGAGATTGCCAGATCCGTGAGCCGGGCCCAGGATGAGGTGGAGACTCTGAAGAACAGTTCCATGGAAGTGGAAACCCATTTCGCGGAGATGGGAAGCACTTTTACGGCTCTGCAGGAATCGGTGGAACAGATCAAGCAGAGGATGAGCAGGATCGTATCTATCGCAGATCAGACCAATATCCTGGCCATTAACGCTTCTATCGAGGCGGCCAGAGCCGGCGAAAAGGGAAAAGGTTTTTCCGTGGTGGCTATGGAAGTGAAGAAGCTGGCAGACGAGATCAAGGATCTGACGGCAGAGGTGGATTCGGGGATCAAGGATGTAGAGGCGGGTACAGACAGACTCAGCGACCGTATCAACGTTTCCAGACAGGCTTTGGGACAGAGCCTTGACAAGGTACAGGAAACTTATGAGATGTTCGACAAGATCACGCAGGCAGCAGAAGGAGCCACATCGGTACATACACGGATCTCGGATGTGATCGGAGAGTCCCGGACAGCTCTGGGAGTTCTGTGCGGATTTTTTGACAAGATCAAGGAGCAGTACCAGGAGGTCGTAAAGCACATCAACCGCACAAGCCGCCTGGGTACCACCAAGAGCGCCATGTTTGAAGATATTGATAATCTTATGGCGCAGATCGGTCCTGTTATAAAAGAATGAACGGTTCTGAACGAAAATTTTATAAATATTTCCCTTTACGGATATCAAAAAGTAGTATAGAATAGATAGGAACAGTTAAAGGACGTGAGGACAGATGGGAGATATTCATAACACACAATTTTTCAGGGCGGTACAAGAGAATACGATGGACGTGAGCCAGGTTCTGGCACAGGTATACCAGGCTCTCACCGAGAAGGGGTACAATCCTGTGAATCAGATTGTGGGTTATATCATGTCTGGAGATCCAACCTATATTACCAGCCATAAGAACGCCAGAAGTCTCATTATGAAGGTAGAGCGGGATGAGATCCTGGAGGAGCTTTTGTCTGTGTACATTCATGCAAGATTAAGGTAGTTACGTGTAGAGTACGTTGAAAGCAGCGGTTTTGTCAGCAGAACCGCCGCCCATCAGGAGCTGTCAGATTTTGTCGCCGGGGACGGATCTGGCAGTTCTGTCATAAGAAGGTGACGAAAGGTTGCGGATGAGGAGGATTCCAGGTGGCAGAGGCCAGCTGGATTGTTGATGGTGTTCTGATTTTGCCGTGAGGAATGGACCATGAGGATGATGGGATTGGATTTCGGGTCGAAAACTGTGGGAGTCTCCGTCTGCGACCCTCTGGGGCTTACGGCCCAGGCAGTGGAGACCATTACGAGAAAAGAAGAAAATAAACTGCGCCGGACATGTCAGCGGATCGAAGCACTTATCGGTGAGTACGGGATTACAACCATTATTTTAGGTTATCCTAAGAATATGGACGGTTCCGTAGGGGAACGTGGTATGAAGACCAGGGAATTTAAAGAGATGCTTGAAAGGCGGACCGGGCTTCCGGTGATCTTGTGGGACGAGCGTCTGACTACGGTGGAGGCAGACGGGATACTGGAGGAGAGCGGAGTGCCCGGAAAAGAGCGAAAGAAAGTCATCGATCAGGTGGCTGCCGGCATTATCCTTCAGACATATCTGGACGCCTCCGAATCAGAGAGAGAAAAAGGAGCAGAGCGATGAATGAGGAGAAGATGATCACCCTTACGACTCCGGAGGGAGAACAGGTGGAGTTTTATGTGCTGGAGGAGACCAGGATCAGCGGGATGAATTACCTGCTGGTGACGGATTCCGCAGAAGAGGATGAAGAGGGCGAGTGCTACATCCTGAAGGACAGATCCAGACCGGAGGAAGAGGAAGCCGTCTATGAGTTTGTGGAAGACGACGATGAGATAGACTATCTTTTTAAGATTTTTACGGAACTGATGGAAGACATGGATGTGGATTTGAGAAAGTGATGGGACAGGATCTATTCAAGCAGATGCTCAGGGAAAAGGGGCTGAAAGTCACGGGACAGAGGATACTGATCCTGGAGACCATGGCAGCTCACCCGGGAGAGCATCTTACGGCAGAGGAAATATTCGATCTGGCCAGGCAGTCTTATCCGGAGATCGGCCTGGCGACGGTGTACAGAACCCTGCAGGTTCTGGTAGATTTGCATATTATCGATAAACTTGCCCTGGATGACGGTTTCGCCAGATATGAACTGGGACGGGAACTGGGCAGCGAAGGGCATCATCACCATCATGCCATTTGTATGAAATGTAAGACAGTATATTCTTTAGAAGAAGATCTGCTTGACGTCCTGGAGCAGAGCCTGATGGAGCGTCTGGGGTTTGCCGTGACGGACCATGAGGTGAAGCTGTACGGATATTGTAAAGCGTGCAGAGATAAAAACAGAAAATAATCGGAGGTATGAGATTGAGACAGCAGAGTAAAAAGCAGACTCAGCAACAGAATGCGAAAGTAAAGATTATCCCCCTGGGGGGATTGGAACAGATCGGGATGAACATTACCGCCATCGAG
>CAJUJV010000069.1 GCA_910586845.1 uncultured Hungatella sp. | reverse complement strand
TTGTCAACAACTTTTTTACATTTTCTGGATTTTTTTCAAAATCCTGCCCCGTTCTTACGGGGCAGGATGTATGATAGCAAATCTTTCTGCAGTTGTCAACAGATTTTTCAATCCAGATCTTCTCCGTTGGTTTCAATTACCTTCTTATACCAGTAGAAGGAATCCTTGCGGTAACGGTCCAGAGTTTTCAGATCAAATTCTTCTCGGTCCACATAGATGAAGCCATAGCGTTTTACCATGCCCTCGTGGGTGGAGATCAGGTCAACTGCGGACCATGGGCAGTAACCCATCATCTCGCAGCCGTCGGAGATGGCCAGACGGACCTGCTCGATGTGCTTGCGCAGATATTCAATTCTGTAGGGATCGTGAACTTTGCCGTCCTCGGTCAGCTTGTCGTAAGCTCCCAGACCGTTCTCGGTGACGATCATAGGAAGGTGGTATCTGGAATACATCTCACGGATGGTTGCCCGGAATCCCATGGGATCGATCTCCCAGCCAAATTCTGTAGTAGGCAGATGGGGATTGCGGAAACCTTTGTAGAAGCCTGCCTCTCCTCTGGCAGTCTGCTGGTCCGCACCGGGATTGATCTTCTCGGTCCCGTCGCTGGCCTCAACGGTAGCCGTATTATAGTAGTTGAATCCGATAAAGTCCGGATGACCGTTCTTCAGCGCCTCCTCATCTCCGGGAGCAAATTCCGGAGCGGCATCATGCTCTTCCAGGTAAGCCCATACCAGATTATTGTATCTGCCGTATACTGCCATATCCAGATACAGCCAGTTGCGAATAGCGTTGTAATTCTGAGCCGCCAGATTGTCCTCAGGCTTGCAGCTGGCCGGATATACCAGGGAAATGTTGGGGGCCGGACCGATCTTGGCACCGGGAAGCATCTCATGACACAGGGCCATAGCCTTGGCCTGGGCTACCAGCATATGATGGTTCTGCTGATAGGTCTCTTTTAAAACATTGGTACAGCCTTCGGGGATCATCAGGGTTCCGATCAGCGGACCTACGAGAGTCAGCATGTTCTGTTCATTAATGGTGAGCCAGTATTTTACACGGTCGCCGAAATTTTCGAACATGACTCTGGCAAAATTGAGGAACCAGTCAACCGACTCTCTGTTTGACCAGGAGCCCCTCTTGTCCAGAGCGGCGGGCATGTCAAAATGGAACATGGTAACCAGAGGTTCGATGTTATATTTCAGACATTCGTTGATCACGTTATTATAGTATTCGATTCCCTTGGGATTCACCTCTCCTGTTCCCTCTGGAAGGATCCTGGACCAGGCGATGGAAAACCGGTAGGTCTTAAAGCCCATCTCGGCCATGAGGGCAATGTCCTCTTTGTATCTGTGATACTGGTCGGCACATACGGTCAGATCGGAAGTCCCCTCCGGCACCTTCTTCACATCCTGACAGGATGGTCCCTTGCCGTCTTCCAGATTCGCACCCTCTACCTGGTATGCAGAAGTACTTGCTCCCCAAAGGAAATCCTTCGGAAATGGTTTTAATGTCTTGTGCAGCATCTTTTCTCGTTCTCCCCTCACATTAATAGTCTGTGTTTTCTATTATACCGGTTGTCCGCCGGTTTGAAAAGGGAAATATGACCATTATCCGAATAATTTTTTTCTGGACAGGAACGCGGTCTCCGCGATCTTCTTCAGTTCTTCGTCGGTTAAGGTTTTTCCTTTACTCTGGATCACCTCAAAATATCTTTTATAAGACTGACCTGCGGCATAGGACATGGCTCCCACGATCGGCGGCTGCATCAGCAGCGCTACCCATACGTTGACTCCGGGAACCCACTTGAAAACTCCTGTCCCTATGTAAGAGGCTGCCGCAACGGCTCCCAGCCCCTTGGCCAGCACCATGCCGATACGCTTAATCTCTCCGAATGTCATCTTTACTTCATAGATTTTGGCGATCTCCCAGCCCATCTTGGCCATGGCCGTTCCTACTGCCATGGAATCAAAGGGCGGAGGAAGGAGATTCCCTACCAGTCCTCCCAGAGACCATCCTGCAATAATCTTGTCCGCCTGTGCGCTTCTTTCTTCCATTGTCATCATGCCTGCCGCTGAAATAGTCATTGCTGTCGCTGCCATATTTTTTTCCTCCTGTTTTCTGTTCTCTTTGATAGCCTGATTATACAGGAAATATTTTTCGTCTTCTGTAACTTTTTTCCTGCGGCAGCAAAAAAAGAGCACACTCATTGTTACTGCCCTGTCTGATCCCGCTGCTCCATCATATCATAGAGCTGTTCCGTGGATTCGCCCAGAAATTTTACCATGTCATCCAGAAGTTCCTCCACATGATCCAGACAGATATTCATCTTATCCTCCACGGCTTCCCGGCTGGTCTCCCACTGATAATTCTCTGCCGCAAATGATGTAAACTGATCCAGCACCTGCTCCTTCACGTAAGCGGCCTCCTCCTGTCCCCAGGAAGCAAACCAGTAATTGACTCCCGTGTACTGGTAGGCCCGGATTTCCTTCTGGTAAGCCTCGTACCGGTTCACTGCCGCCGTCAGATTATCCATGGCTGTCTGGTCCATATCCGAAACCTCCAGATAAAAATCCAGAAACGAGAGATCCTGGATATAGTCTTTCAGCCCCGTATATCTTCCGTTGGCATTGGACTCATACTCCACCACGCTGATGCCCTGATTCGCCAGCATCTTCTCCAGATCCTCCGGCGCCGTCCATGTGGCCAGATTGTCACACTCATCCTCCATCTGTCCTATAAGCTCCCACAGGGCGGCCTGTGTCTCGGCCTTCTTCTCCGCCCCCGGCGCCTCAATATACTCTCTCACCATGGCCAGCGCCTGATCATACCTGGCACTGTCCTTATCCTGGTCCAGAATCACCGTTTTATAATGATCGATAATGGCCCGTCTCTCTTCCATGTCCTTCCTGCTCACTCCTGACCCGCAGCCGGCAATACAGCTGCATAATACCGCGATCCCTGCACAGTACAAAAGCCTTCCTGCCAGTCTTCCTTTTCCCGGCCCACTCATCCTCTGACTCTCCTTCCGTTTTTTAATATGTTGCCGGATTCTCATTCCTCCGCCGTCAGATCATATCCCAGGGTCCTCATGTCCCTGACACAGTCTTTCATCTCCTGCCGCGCAGTCCTCAGGTATCGTTCCAGATCCTCCCGGCTTTCCTCCCTGTAAGGATACTGCCTGATATATCCGGAAAATACCGCCATGACCTCCACCGTATCCTGGACCTCCTGTATCAGTTCCCGGTCCATCCATGACAGGATCAGATTCAGCTCCCGGTAGGCCACCTCGCTGTAAGCATCCAGATACTGTATGTAGGCATCTACCAGTTTCTCTTTGTCCGAATAAGGAACACTTTTTCGGGACAGAGCCCGTTCCAGGTGGGCAAGCCCCTCCGCGGAGATGGTATCCATCTCATAAGTCCGTCCGCAGAGAGTCTCCAGAGTCTCCAATGGAAATCCGTCCTCTTTTTCTCTCAGCTTCTCCAGCCATCTTTTCCCGTCGCCTCTCCCGGCCGTATAGCCGGCGCTCATACCCTGCTTCTTTTTGCTGTAATCAAGAAAATCGGCAAGGGCCTTGTCGTCCCCTTCCAGCACCTCTCTCCTGGCTGCCTCTTTCAGGATCTGCTGCTGCAGGTCGATCTGCATCCCCAGGGCTCCCAGATTCTGTTCCATCTGTCTGATCATTTCCTCCAGCTCCGGAGTCGTCTTCACCGTGATTTCCTTTTGGACGGGATCCGGCAGCCATCTCTCTGCCGCTTTTATCCCTCCGGCTCCCAGGACTGCCGCCGCTGCCAGGATGACGCAGGCTCTTTTTCCCTGCTCCCTTCTCCTGTATCTGCCGGCTTTTTTCCTGTTTTCCAGTCCTCTCCCGGCCAGATAGCCGAGGAAATTATCATGGATCAGGCTGTAGTTTCCCTCTTCGCTCTTTTCCAGCAGATTGAGACGTTCCCAAAGCTGTTCCGTGACTCCGTAGTCAAACCATTCCCTGCCATCCCGGATACCTTCAAGCATCAGCCTGGATTTTCCCAGATACTCGGGAAAGGCCATGGCAAATTCCTTTTTTCCAAGACGCTCATAGCTTCTGTCCGCCAGGGCAGAAATCTCCTTCAGGGTGAGAATGGTCTTTTTTCTGTTTTTCATCTCCGCTGCGATATCGGGAAGGAGATGATAGATCAGATATCGGCTCTGCAGCTGCTTCGCCGGATTCCCCGCTGCCATCCTCTGTTCCTTTTCACTTAAGCTGTCCAGATACAGACGGATAAGTCCGTCGCAGGTTCCGTCCAGGGCCGTCTCCTCCAGTCTCCGGCCGCTGTCCCGGACCATCTCGTAAGTCCTCTCATAGAGGGACAGCATCATGGGGTTGGACAGCATGCTTTTCACTTCCGGTTCCGCCGGACAGGGGATCCCTCCCGCCTCCAGCTGCCGGTCTACCACCTCCTCTGTCAGAGGCAGCAGCCGTGAGACGGAAAAATCGTGGAGACCGTATGCTTTTACGGAATCGGACCGGTCGGTCACCATGATCCCCACTGCCGGTTTTCTCCCCAAAGTCTCGATCTCCTTCAGAAGACCGCTGCGGCCTGCTCCCGCCTCATTGAGCCCATCCAGAAGCAGCAGAAGCTTCCCTCTGTCTTCTCTGTCCAGGATCTGCTCCAGAATCTCCTCTCCGTGTTCTTCCAGAAGGAAGAGATACCTGGCCAGATAGTTTCTGATATAGCTGTTTTTCTCATCCGCCTCCTGATAGCCTGCCAGAGGCACATACATGACCACGGGAGCAGAAGGCCGGTAAACCTGAACGGACTGGCGCCACAGTTCCAGAAGAAGCCTTGTCTTTCCCATGCCCCCCGGACCTGTTATCAACAGCTTTTTCCCTTTTTCCAGCTCCTCCATGGAGGCCCTCTGTCCCTGCCGCCTCCCGTCTTCCAGGCAGACCTCCCTCTCCAGGTACTCTTTTTCCGGCTGCTTCAGCCTTCTTAAGCTGCGCCGGCTGTTTTCCCACGCGGCACTGTGGGAAACTCCTTTTCCTTCGATGCGCAGAAGAAGCTCTTCTGTATCCTTCTGCAGCTCTTTTACGGACTGATAGCGTTTTCGGGTGAGAACATGGAGGCCTTTCTTCATGATCTGCACCATCTTCCAGCAGGCCGTCTCCGGTTCGCCCCGGAAGATCTCAAGATCTCTGGGAAAACACCGGGACAGGCCGTTACCCAGGATCTCGTCCTCTGACAGCCTCTTTCCCGTGAGCATAAAAAACCACACCGCGCATACAGAATAGAGATCTGTGGCCGGACCGATGTCCGACAGCCTTCTCAGCCGCACTTCCGGAGCCGTATATCCGGCTTTTTCGCTGAGATACCGGAGAGCCATATCCGGCTGCGCCATATTCCAGACACTGTTATAGTCAATAAGCATGGCTTTCTCCTGCAGAAGCAGGATATTGTCCGGGCTGATATCCAGATGCAGAAGTCCGTTCTGGTGGAAACAATCCAGCACGTCAAGGATCTTAAGTATTGTCCGGGCAGTCCATCTCAGGTCTTTCTGAATCAGCCCTTCTTCAAGAACCGTCTCCAGATCATTTCCCCCGTGAACGGCCAGCACGGAATAAAAGGTACCGTAGGCCTCATAGGAATTAATATTTCCCGATATCTTTTCCGGCGACTGCCTTAACAGTTCCAGATTGGCTTCATTGCCCAGATAAAAACTCCGGCGGCTGCGCTCCATCCATTCGAGGCCGTCCTCCCGACAGCAGATCTCTCCCTGCTGATCCCGATAGATCTGTCCTCCGGGATGACAGGGAAACAGTTCCTTTATGAGAACCCGATGCCGAAACCCCTGATTCAGCCGGTCTTCATAGGAAGCCCGATAGACTACGGAACTTCCTCCCCGGCCTTCCACATCTTCGATCAGATATTCGGTATCACCCAGAGACAGCACCTGGCCGGGTTTCAAAAACTGCCTTCTCTCATCCATGGCCTTCCTCCTCCATTGTTTATAAGATCAGTTTAACAATGGTCAGACGTTCTTTCTGGAACTTTTTTCCGCCTCCTCTCCATCAAACAAAAGACCCAGGACTTCACTCATCCGGTCGCTGGCAAAATCTCCTTCCTGGGTCCGCATGGCATAGAGTACCAGAAAGTCGAAAGGATTTCCCGGATCCAGCACATTCATCCCATAGGAATCCAGAAACAGATTCATCTTCTCCAGACGGATCTCCAGGGTAGTGTCCGGGTCTTCTTCGTCCTCATCAGAAAAGTACAGATCCTCGTCGTCACAGATGTCAAATTCCTCTGTAGCCAGATACAGGAGGATCATGGTCTTGCGCCCCACATCTTCCCGGCGGCTGCGCATATTGAGAAGGGCCGTCTCGCTGGGCCAGTATTTTTTTACAAGTCTCTGGAGAAGAGTATAGTCGGAAACCTTTCTGGACTCCGGCACATTCATACGGATGTACTGCTCCACCACTTCTCTCATGGTGTATTTCTCTTCCCCTTCCTCACAGTCCTCATCCCCCGGCTTCTGAAGGCGGTCCAGCAGTTCCCTGAATTTTCTGTAGGCAGTCTCGTGGAGCTCTCCCAGCTCTCCTTTGTGCTCCTCAAAAAAATCCATCAGTTCCTCTTCGTTTTCCACCTGAGCAAATGCATCCCTCACGGTCCTGGTGTACACAGGGGCCTTCTGCCTGCCGCCGGTATCGGGTCTGCCGGAGACATACGTCTCTTCCACCCGCCGATACAGCCTGCCGGCTTCCTCGTAGGACAGACCTTTTCTGAGGCCAAAGGCATATACCAGTTCTCTGGGATTCCGGTAATGGATTCCCGTATCAGCGGCGGCACCCAGCACCCGGCTTGATTCGGTCTCATCCAGCCCCAGCACAAAACAGATCTGAAACAGAGTCTCTCTGTTCTTCGGCACATTCTTTCCGCTGATCCAGTTGTGGACTTTTCTGACAATGGCCGATCTGTCATCCCCCGTCACCCGGGTCATCCCATCCTCCAGCTTCTCTTTCAGATCTTTTCCCGGATAAGCCCTTGTCAGAACCTGTCCGAAGGTTCGGTACATGGCTCCGCTGTTTAAGAAATCCACCATCTGTCCTGCGCTTTTATCTTCACCCATAAGAAAATCCATATTGTTTCTGGAAATCACCGTTACATTCATCTGCTCTCAGCTCCGTCCCTCTGAAAATACACTTGTCAGAGGATTATACCATGATTGCCCGCTGTTTCACAATCTCCCGTTCACACTTTTCTCACATTTTTCTCCAAAAAGGTTTTTTTTCTCGGAATCGAGCCGATATAGTTAAATAGGATAACTATTTTTTTCGGGGTATTTGGTATGAGGAAAGGAGGCCAAATATGAACGTGGCATCGAAAGACTGGCAGCCTTCTGCCGGTTCCATATATCGCTCCCGCGATCCTAAAGAAAACAGCAAACCGGGTCAGAGTACATCCCGGTATTCCCGGACAGAGGATAAGAACGATATCCTGGGGAGTTCTGCGGCCGATCTGGCTGATCTGGACCGGCTCAATTCCGCCAAAGATTCCAAAGGCGGTTTTAAGATGAACACTTCCGGTCCCAAGAACACCGTGGGAGAGCTGGCGGCCATGCTGTCCAACGCCGAGACGCTCATGGATGTCCAGCAGGTGATGTCCAAGGCCATGCGGGCCCTGGCAGAGCTGAAGATGGCGGCCATAGGCAGTGAAGGCAAGGAGGCCAAGAAGTACGCCCAGCAGATCAGACGCATGGAGAAGCTGATCAAGCGCATCCAGAAAAAGATCAAGCATCTGAGCAAAGAACAGAGGCTGGAAGATCAGCGCAGGAAGGCTCTGAAGAAGGCGGAGATGGAGAAAGCCAAACAGATCGCGGAAGAGCTGAAGGCCCGGCGGAAGAAACGGCGCAGAGACGAGAAACATTATGCTTTAAAGGAACTGGCTGAGGATGGGAGATCCGACAGCGGCGATCTCATGTCCGCCATGGCAGACGCTCTCACCGGGGGCATCACAACTCCCGATCTGGGCGGCCTGACCGGCAGCGCGGCAGGATACGGATCCATGACCGTGGATTCTGCAGTCGCGGAAGGGATGTCCGTGGACATCTCGATCTAGGTTATGGAGCAAAGAGTCCGGCAAGCCGGACTCTCGCGCCGTAGCGCGGTTGCGGCAGCAACCATCCTCCTTATGCGCATAGTGCGCAACCCCGGGGGGGTGTTCTATAGGACACACTTTCCTATAGAACAAGGCCCGGCGGAAGGGTTTGTCCCAGCCGCCGGGCCTTTCTCTGTCTTCATTATTCTTTAATAAACTGTTTCTCGTTGGTGTAATGCTCAAACCAGACATAATATACTTCTTTGCCCGGTTCGGATACCAGATCATGATCTGCGCCTGCAGGGATAAAGCTCCAGTCGCCTGCCTTGTGGTTGACAGTCTCCATATTGCCCTGCTCTTTATAACCTACGCTCATCTGGAAGTCGGAATCGCCTACACAGTAATTCCACTGATGCACAGCCGGATGGCCTTTCTCCACGGTTCCCTCGCCGTTGGCCCGGGTGGTTCCCAGGATCACGCGGCCGAACCACTTGGGACACAGGATCATGCGGGCCTCTGTATTGGGTCCCTTGCAGTCCTGGATATACTGGACGCACTCGCTGTGAAGGCGGAAATAGGGGAGTCTGATGTGCCAGCTGTCATAGGTCTCTTTATCCCACTGGTTGAAGGTGATCACATTGTAGATGAACTCCATGTCCTCATTTGCATAGACCTCATAGGAATCTTTCGCAAAATCAGGCACATAGAAGGCCAGCTCTGTAATGGGATGAACGCCGTCCTTGTCCGTCAGCGCTCCCAGGCCCTTGCCGAAAAACAGGATTACGCCTTCATTCTCATGGAGCTCCGGTTTAACCGTACAGCCTGCTTTTAAAAAGCATTTATAGCTCTTGATCCCGTCTTCATAGACACCCGGAAGCAGCTGGGTCATGGCAAATCCGGCCTCGTTATAATCTGCCTTTACGTCTTCCGCCTTCACCACATAATAGTTTCTGTCATAATCTGTTTTCATCACTGACTCCTCCGTTTCAGATTTTAATTGATAATCTGATTTTAGCATCCTTCTATGTGTTCTGAAAATGGAGGAAATTTACTTTATAGTGTACGATTTTTACTTCTTTCCCCGGCTTTCCTGCACTGCCGCCTACTGTTCCTTTTTGATCTCGCTCACGCTCCAGAAGGTTCCTTCCTGAGGCAGCTCTTTGAAAGAAGTTTTTACGGAAACCGTGTCTCCCGGTTCCAGGCTTTCGTCTACAGAAGTATCTTCTCCGACTATGGCAGAGAACTCTTCTCCGTCTATCTCCAGCACATATTCATAATCTATGATATTGGTAAGCACTGCCTTAACTTCCGTATTCCAGCCCTCGCCGGAAGCCTTTTCAACAGAACGGAGGCCCCAGCAATTCCCATCGGTACTGCCGCCATAGACCACATGGACAACGGTATCCAGCTTCAATCCGTCGCTCAGTTCTCCTGACCTGGCTTTCAGAAGCCACATGGCAGAGCCGTCCTCCAGCAGCAGATATACATCCTCCTCTTCATTGATAAACTGGACCAGTCCTGTGGCTTCCAGATCCTTGGGAGTTTCTTCTTTCTTTACGCTGACGGCATTGTCAAACACATAACCTTCGGGATATTCAGAAAAATGAGGAATCTCTGCACGGATATAATCCCCTTCTGCCAGCCCTTCTTCCACCACAGTCGTCCCGGAAGCGATGATCGTCATGTCAAAATCCTGCACATCAAAGACGATCTTATTTCCGTCGATGCTCTTAATATAGCCGGAGAGGCTTACATTCCATTCTTCTTTATAGGCCCCTTCCTCCGCCTTTTCTACAGAATAAACCATAGAGCAGGCATAAGTGTCGCCGCTTGACGCCTCGATTCCATAGGTTACACGGATTATGTCGTCGACCTGGACCTCCAGCCCCAGATCCGTACGGCTGTTTATAAACACCTGTGCCTTAGAACCATCTGTCCGCCGGATCAGATAAACTTTTCCGTTGACCTGTTCCACACGGCCAGTCAGTTCCAGGGCCTTCGGCAGTTCTCCTTTTATCACCCATTCCACATCATTGAGGACAAAGTCACTGGAATCCTCATGATTATAGGGAAGACCGGCGATCACATAATCTCCTTCTGCCAGATCGCTCTGTACGTCAGTATCGGCGGAGATCATAAGAGTGTACTCAAAACCGTCTACATCCATGAGGATCCTGTCGTCAGAGATTTCAGTCAGATATCCCTTCTTCTTCTGATTCCAGTTGGCTTCCACTTCATCGCTGTATATATGTCTTATGAGAGATACCTGTGTGTAGATTTTCCGATCCCCTTCCGTCTCCCTGTTGCTGCACTCCACATAGAGCCAGTCTTTTTCTGCAACCTCTTCATCAATCTCCGTGTTTTCATCCGGTCGTATCCAGACATCGCTGTCGTCGTTGAGCCTTAAACAGTAGTCCTTTCCATCTACTTCCATGACCCAGCAGTATAATTTTTCCGTCTCTTCTGCCTCCGGCGCCTCCACGGTAGTCTCTGCCGCCGCTGCGGTAGTCTTCTCTGCCTCTGTGGTAGTCTCCACCGCTTCTGTGGTGGCAGGCACATCTGCCTCTTTTCCTCCTCCGCAGCCTGTGAGCCCTGCTGCCAGCGCCAGCGCAAAAATAATACCTGTCATTCTCTTTTTCATCTCTTTATCTTCTCCTTTCGTTTTTTTAGATACAGTTCTGTAAAAATCTCTTCTCATCGTCAGCGGATGATACCTCCGACGCAGAATTTGCATTTTCCGCCGCCGTTGCAGCGATTACACTTTTTCTCGCCCAAACCGCCACAGGTCTTGCACAGGCCTGTGCCTCTGCAGTAAGTGCATACCCGTTCCTTTATCTGCCCCATGGCGTATACCTTGACCAGGCCGGATCCTGTACAGTTCATGCATCTTCCGTCAAAACATTTGGAACAGTCTATATATCCTTCTCCCCAGCAGTCCGCGCAGTTGCCCAGGCCGTCGCAGTAAGTACAAAATCTGCCATCTTCATAGGAACTGTCCGATCTGCTTCTGGTGTTGTTCTTCGTGCCTCCTGTGTTGACGGTATCTGTGCTTTCCGTGACTTTGGAATCACCCGTAAGCCGTGCCACGGACTCTACTTTTTCATCATGATAGACGTCAAAAGAGCCGTCTGTAATCTTCACGTCAGTCCTGCCCTTTTTTTCAAGGGTGCCGGAAAAGGTTCCTTTCATGTGCTTACCCTCGGATTCATTGACTGTAACCTTCATGGTATAGCTGCCTTTTCCTCCCCGTCCCGCCGTATAGGTATCGCTGCTGTCATATGATTTTTTATAAGTGATGGTTCCCCGCTTTTTATCGCTCTCCAGGGTAGTGCCGGGTGCGATGTCCGCGTCGATAAACAGCATCAGCACGGCATCCAGGCTGCCGTCCTCCTTGAGAGAATATCCCTGAAAAGTATGGTTGCCGCTGCCTGTGGAACCGCCGTGAACGATGTAGAAAACGCTCTCCTTCCCGTCAATGGTGGCTTTTATGGTATTTCTGTCCTGGGAGACAGGGGCCGGAGTCGAAGCCCCGGTGTTAAGAGTGACTCCGTCCCACACTCCGTCCGGTCCCAGACGGTACTTTCCGTCAGGAGTCAGAGTGTCAAAAAGGATGGCTCCGGAACTGTCCGCATAGTACCAGGCCCCCGCAGCCGGAGCCTGGATCCATCCGACGCCCATGTATCCGTTCTCGTCAAAATAGTAATATTTCCCGTCTATCTGGGCGAAACCGCCGGAATAGCAGCTTCCGTCGTCAAATTCATACCACCAGCCGTGACTGTTCTGTTTCCACTCCGCTCCGTAAACCGCCGTACTCCATATAAGACACAAAAATACGGTTAACAGCCATAAATTCCTGATCCCTTTTTTCATCCCGACTCCTTTCCGCCTGTCTGTGCACAGGCCTTCCCGCCTCTTAATCCTCGTTTCATAGCGCTCCTCCTTTTTATATCATTGATGTGACCATTATAACTCGCCTTCCCGGTTTTTCTGCAACTTTTTTCCATTCTTCCAAAATTTTCCATCTCTTTACAAAACTTCCCATACCGGATACAATAAAATCATCAAAATTTATCTGTATCCGGAAAGGACGATGTTATGATACGCAGATCCCAGGCTGCCCCGGCGGCAGCCCTATTATCCTTTGCTCTATGGCTTTCTGTTCCTGGCCCTGTACTGGCTGACGATTCCCTGGGCCCTGGCGCTGTCCTGAAAGAATCCCGTCAGGTCCAGGAACAGCCGGTTCTCACCGAGGAAGAATCCCGGAGGATCCGGGAGCGGACTCAGAGAGAACAGCTGCGGAGAGACACCCCGGAATACCGGGCCTATAAAGAACAGGCGGCCCTGACTCTCCCTGTCCTTACCTTTGACGTCAGCCGGTTCCTTCTTCCCGACAATGCCGGTATGCTGGTGGTTGTAGAAGGCACCGGCGGCAGTTCCTGCGATGTCTATGTCTATGAAAAGGAAGGCCATGGCTGGCAGCAGCGGCTGGCCGCCTCCGGCCGTCTGGGCAAAAACGGCATGAACCGGCATCGCACCACGGGGGATAAGACCACTCCCATAGGCGTCTTCCGGCTCAACACCCCCTTCGGCCAGCTGCCTCCTATGGAAGGTTTCCCCCTGGACTACATCCAGGTGGACTCATCCTATACCTGGACCGATGATACTAACCGGCTGGTAAAAGATCCCGGGCTGCCCGGCGAGCATGTGGGGACCTCCGGTTATCTGGATTATTATGATTATGTTCTCGATATGGGATTTAACCCCGAGGCCATACCCGATCAGGGCTCCGCCCTGTTCCTTCACTGCGAGGCGGATTCCTGGATGTCTTCTTCCGGCTGTGTGTCCGTTCCCCGGGAACAGATGGAAGAGATCATGAAATTTTACGGAACCTGGGGAGAAGGACGGTGCTTTATCGCCCTGGCTCCGGAGGGAGAGTTTGATTCTGTCTATAACACTTACGGGACGAATCACGGGCTGTCGCCGGAAGACTGAGAAATCATTTATAAACATTCCGGACGCAAAACCCCCTGAAAACACCGAATCTTCCTAAGAAATCCGGTATTTTCAGGGGGGTGGAAAGCGGAGACGGAGGGATTCGAACCCTCGTGCCGGGATGAACCGACAAACGCATTTCGAGTGCGCCGCGTTACGGCCGCTTCGCTACGTCTCCCTGTCTGATCTGTGGCGATCGGTATATAAAGCCGCCGACTACTAGATTATACACGATAAAATCGTTTTTGAACAGTAGCCGGCGCAATTTTTTTGATTATTTGTTGCCGGTATCGGCTGCGGACAGAGGTTATTGGCCAAAATACCGGTCAATCCCCGCCACCAGTCCGCCGGCCAGCTGATCCAGAACAGCCCCGGAGTGGTCGGAGGCCTTGTCCCCCAGCTCGATATCCACAGAAGGCACTGTGGAGTAGGAGGTCTGAGTCAGATCCATCTCCATGGCGCCGCCGGAGAAGATCTTCACCCCTGCGTCCTTAAGTCCTGCCACCAGACACTCTCCCAGCCGGTTATGTTTCTCCCAGTTGGATTTCACCGGCTCCATGGCCCGGTAGGAGGATACGTTGGGGACGCTCATGTAAAAAGCCCCTTTGTCGCTGGTCGTGGAATCCCAGTGGAGGGCCACATGACAGTCCGCCCTGTTGTTGGCGATCACGGTCCTGGCAATATTGTCCAGCTGTACATCGTCGCTTTCCCGGATCATCACCACGTCATATCCTGCTTCCAAAAGCCGTTCCTTCAGTTTCAGGGCCATGGCCAGAGTCACCCTGGCTTCTGCCGTACCGTCGGAGAAGGTCATGCCGCCGGATACCGCCACCGCAGATGTGGCTCCTGCTCCCGTGGTTCCTCCCGTCACCTTGGGTGTCCCGTCGGGATGGCATAAGGTCTTCACGCCGGAGCCGCCTTTGGTGCCGTGACCGGCATTGACGCAGACCGTGATTCCTTTCCTGCTGCCGTCTGCGGCTTTATACAGGGTCGCCGAACCGGAGTTTATCCTGGAAAATTCCGCGTATTTCCAGGACGGATCCAGGGAAATAGCGGCGCCGCCGGCTGTCTGCTGTCCCGGGGAGGCTGTCTCTTCTGTCTTCGGTTCCTGGAGAGAAACATATCTGCTGGCGATATAGCAGGTCATGCCCTGATATTCCACCCGGCTCCAGGTATCCTCATAACCGGTGCGCCGGAGCCTGTCGCCTCTCTGGAGCACTGCCATGATCTGAGAGGAGGTGCCCGCCGCCGCCCGGACATTTACATCGCTTCCCGCCACATAGACGGTCTCATCCCGCTCTTCCATGGCCGGAGCCGTCTCCCCTACCAGAAACGGGTCCCGGCTGCTGGTCTGAGCTTCTGCCGTACCGGATCCCTCTGGTATCTTTCCGTCTTTTTCAGCGTCCCGGGACTCTCCGCCGACCGCCTCTTCTCCGGCCGCCCCGACAGTTTCCATCCCGTCTTCCTCCTGTCCTGCCCACGGTTCCAGGTCAATGGGCTCATACTTTCTCTGGCAGCCCGCAGCTGTGGCCATGACGGCCCAGACTGTCAGAATAAGGGCTGCTTTCCTCATCTTCTTCATCGGATCACTCCTCCTCCCAGTACATAATCTCCCTCATAAAATACAACCGCCTGTCCCGGCGTAATGGCCCGCTGAGGCTCCTCAAACCGGCATTCCACCAGATCCGGCCCTGCCTCTCTGATGATACAGGAAGCCCCTTTGTGGCTGTAGCGGATCTTGGCAGTCACCTTCTTCTCCCTGCCGAAAAGTCCCTCTGCTGCCATCCAGTTGAGCCTGCGGCAGGTAAGCACATCAGAAAACACATCCTCTCCGTCTCCGATGACCACCTCGTTGGTCTCCGGCCGGATCTCCACCACGAACACAGGCCTCCCCATGGAAAGATTCAGGCCTTTCCTCTGACCCACGGTATAATGGGTAATCCGGCCCTCTTTGTCCACAAAATTCCCCTCCGGAGGCACCTGAAGGGAAGAATTTCTCCTGATATATCCTGCGTAATCGTGATCCGGGATAAAGCAGATCTCCTGGCTGTCAGGTTTGCCGGCCACCGGCAGGGAGATGCTCTCCGCGATCCGGCGTATCTCTTCTTTTGTGTACTCTCCCGCCGGCATCAGGGTATGAGCCAGCTGATGCTGAGTCAGATCATAGAGGGCGTAGGTCTGATCCTTTGCCGCCGTGGCCGACCTTCTCAGAGCATACCTTCCGTCCGTCAGTCTGTGGATCCTGGCATAATGGCCTGTGGCGATATAGTCGGCCCCCATATCCAGGCTCCGACGGAGAAGAGCCTCCCATTTCACATGCCGGTTGCAGGCGATACAGGGGTTGGGAGTCCTGCCGTGTACATATTCTTCTATAAAATAGTCAATAACATGCTCCTTAAACTCCCGGCGGAAATTCATGACATAGTGGGGAATCCCCAGCTTCCACGCCACCCTCCGGGCATCCTCCACGGCACTGAGGCCGCAGCAGCCCCCGTCGTCATCCCCGGCTTTCTGATCCTGATCCTGCCAGATCTCCATGGTAACGCCTATAACGTCATACCCCTGTTCTTTCAAAAGATAGGCCGCCACAGAGGAATCCACTCCCCCGGACATACCCACCACTACTTTTTTTCTGTTATCCATATTCTTTTTCAGAGAACTGCCTCTGACATACAGGGCAGTTCTCTGATATCATACATCCTCTCCTAGTACTCCTCTTCCTCGTCATGGTCGCTGATGTCGGATTTGGGCTTTTCCAGACCTTCGATGGTGATCCCGTTCTTCTGGGCATAATCCCAGAGAGCCGCGTGGATGGCCTCCTCGGCAAGAAGAGAACAGTGAACCTTTACGGGCGGCAGACCATCCAGAGCTTCCATCACTGCCTTGTTGGTAACCTCCATGGCCTCCTGGACCGTCTTTCCCTTGACCATCTCCGTGGCCATGCTGCTGGTGGCTACGGCAGCCCCGCAGCCGAAGGTCTTGAATTTCACGTCGCGGATCACCTGGTTTTCATCAATATCCAGGTAGATCCTCATGATATCCCCGCACTTGGCGTTTCCTACGGTTCCTGTTCCGCTGGCATTTTCGATCTCTCCAACATTTCTGGGATTCTGAAAATGATCCATCACTTTTTCTGTATACATATGGTTTTTCTCCTCTTTCTCTGTACTTCTGTCTTCAAGACTTTTTCATAAAATCCTCATAGAGAGGAGACATGGCTCTCAATCTGTCCACGATCTCCTTGATCTTCTCCACCACATAATCCATCTCTTCCCTGGTATTGTCCTCGCTTAAGGTAAGCCGCAGAGAACCGTGGGCGATCTCGTGGGGCAGCCCGATGGCCAGAAGCACATGGGACGGATCCAGAGATCCGGAAGTACAGGCAGATCCGCTGGAACCGCAGATCCCGTTCATATCCAGCATGATCAGCAGCGATTCCCCCTCTATAAACTGAAACGCAAAATTGGCGTTGTTGGTCAGACGCCTGGTCCGATGACCGTTGAGACGGACAAAAGGAACTTCCGCCGTAACCCGTCCGATCAGGTAGTCTCTCAACTCCTGCTCTTTTGCCGCCCGCTCTTCCATAGTGGCCATAGCCGTCTCCACAGCCTTGCCCAGGCCGGCTATCCCCGGCACATTCTCCGTTCCTCCCCGGCGTTTTCTCTCCTGGGCTCCGCCGTGGATAAAGGAACGGGTCTTCAGTCCGGTGCGTATATACAGAAATCCAATGCCTTTGGGCCCGTTGAGCTTGTGGCCGCTGGCGCTGAGCATATCAATATGGCAGTCGTCTACATCAATGGGCACATGGCCGTAAGCCTGGACCGCATCCGTGTGAAACAGGATCCCGTGTTCCTTCGCCAGGCTGCCGATCTCTTTTATGGGCTGGATAGTACCGATCTCGTTGTTGGCAAACATAATGGAGATCAAAATGGTATCCGGCCGGATGGCCTTTTTCAGCTCCTCCAGCTTCACGGTCCCGTATTCGTCTACATCAAGATAAGTAACTTCAAAACCTCTTTTTTCCAGGTATTCGCATGTGTGGAGCACTGCATGATGCTCGATCTTACTGGTGATAATGTGTCTCCCTTTGGCAGCATATGCCTCTGCCGTGGCCTTGATAGCCCAGTTGTCTGACTCGGTGCCTCCGGCCGTGAAATAGATCTCGTTGGTTTTGGCTCCCAGGCTTCTGCCTATGGTCTCCCGGGCGTGGGCTATGACCTCCTTGCAGGGGGACGAGAACTCATACACAGAGGATGGATTGCCGTAATACTCGGAAAAATACGGGATCATGGCCTCCACCACCTCCGGCCGCGTCCTGGTAGTGGCCGCGTTGTCCAGATAAATTACTTGTTTCATGTGTGAAATCCGCCTTTCTGTAGTATTAAAGTTAAAAGCTTCATCTACGTTCTCTATTATATAGTATATCCTTATTATTGCAAGAAGGATTCTGGTCCCAGGCCGAAAAGTTTACAGGGAAGCCAAAACAGAAGCTGCCCTTCCGTTCTACCCGGCGGACGCCGCTCATATTGTATACCAATACCCTTTCACCGGAGCCTTCATGACAGATTTCTTTAAAAAACACACTCTGATCACAGGTACGCTTCTCCTCACTGCCACCGGTTTTGCCACCAGGATCCTGGGATTTTTCTACCGGATCTTCCTGTCCCGGACTATCGGCGCGGAAGGGCTGGGGATCTACAATATGGTCCATCCCATCTACGGTATCTGCTTTGCCCTCTGCGCCGGTTCCGTCCAGACCGCCATCTCCCGGTTTGTGGCTGCCAATGTCCGGAAGGGGAAACAGATCTTCTGCACCGGCCTTGTGATCTCTCTGACTCTGGGTCTTGGCCTGGCCGCCCTGATCATCCGGTTTTCCCCGTTTCTGGCTCACTATGTCCTCATGGAGGACCGATGCGCCCCGCTGCTCCCTTTCATGGCTGTCTCCGTGCCTTTTTCCGCCGTTCACGCCTGTATCAACGGCTACTACTACGGCACTCAGAAGACCAGGGTGCCTGCCCTGTCTCAGATCGTGGAACAGACCGTGCGCATGGCTGCCGTATTCCTCATCGCCGATATCCTGACCGAAAGCGGACATACCATCACCGTGGAACTGGCTGTCACCGGACATCTCATCGGTGAACTGGCTGCCTGCCTGTTTTCCGTATTCTGCTTCTGCCTGTTGACTTGTGGAGACGGCGGAAGACCCCATACAGCGGCTGTACCTGAACTGCTGCCTGACGGCGCCTCCCCTGAATTCCCGGACTCCGGGTCTTGTTCTGCTCCCAGAATAAAAAAATCTCTTCCGGCCTTGTTCCTGGAAACCGCCGTCCCCCTCATGGCCCTGGCCCTGCCCCTCATGGGAAACCGGCTGGTCTTAAATGTGCTGTCCAGCGCCGAAGCCATCTGGATCCCCAGCAGTCTCTCAGCCTACGGCCTCTCTTCCCAGGAGTCTTTCAGCGTCTATGGGGTGCTGACCGGCATGGCTATGCCCTTCATCTTCTTCCCCTCCGCTATCACCAACTCCATGGCTGTCCTTCTCCTTCCCACGGTGGCGGAAGCCCAGGCCGACGGCAATGAATCCCGCATCGCCCAGACCATCTCCATGTCTCTGCGCTACAGCCTGTACATGGGAATTCTGTGTATCGGCATCTTCACCTTGTTCGGCCCGGAGCTGGGTGTCGGTGTTTTTAAGGATGCTTCTGCCGGTTCCTTCATGCGGATTCTGGCATGGCTGTGTCCGTTTCTCTATCTGGCCACCACCATGGGGAGTATCTTGAACGGGCTGGGAAAGACCACTACTACGTTTCTCCAGAACGTCACAGCTTTGGTTCTGCGTTTGGCCTTTGTGCTGGCAGGCATTCCCCGTTTCGGCATTATGGCCTATCTTTGGGGAATGTTAGCCAGTGAACTTTTGCTGGCCTTTCTTCATCTGACCTCTCTTAAGCGCCTGGTATCCTTTTCCTGGGATGCAACAGAGATGATCGTCAAACCGGCGGTTCTTCTGATCATCTCCATTGGGATTTACTATGGGGTATTTTCTTTGTGGGATGGCTTTGACAGACTGGGACTTTTTGTGTCCACAGCCCTTCATATCGGGGTTCTGTGTGTGTGCTATGGGGGACTTCTGGCTGTGTTTCATCTGGCGAAACGCAGCTGACTTTGAAAGATTGCAAAGAGCCTGAAAGCATATCTTCCAATATTCTTTCAGGCTCTGTATTTTTGAAAACTGATAAAACCAGCAAATTGAGCATGCCGTTTTAATGTCAATTTTATTGCAGCTTTAATGGATGAAGGCATTGTACTTTCTGGAGAATACACCTTTAATTCAATTATAACTTTCGGCTTTATAGTCTGATTACGTACCGCATAAACATCTGCTCTTACTGTTCCATATGGAGATGTGATTGTTTCTTCATATGTAGCACTAACACCACATTGTCTTAGAGCACTCGCTATTCTTTTTCCAATAACAACCGACTTATTCGTAACACCCTTATACCATTTTTCTGCCTCGTTTGCTCTATTAGATTCCCTTTCTCTGACCGGATTATAATCATACTTTTCCCACTCATCTATCAGCACACGAAAAAAAGTGTCTTCTTAAAACGCTCCAAATATGTCTTTGCAATAATATAATTATCGTCACATAAATTTACACACATTTTATACAAATCTGCATCCCTAACCGGAATTATACGAACATCAAAATATAAACTCGCACGATTTAATTCTTTAAGCGGTAGTCAAAATACCCGCAATTGTTCCTATCATATAAAATCTTTGCCACATTGTCAAGTGGTGAATTTAATAATTGACAAATATGGACTTTACCACTATAATTGAATGATTTGATATAGAAATATCAAATGGAGGCATGGGCGGAAAGGAAAAATGCAAATGATCAAAATTGTTGATGAAGCGGAGTGCAGAAAATATCGTTCAGACTGTTCAACTACACTGAAAAAAGTGTGCTTCAAACTCAAAGAAAAAGGAATAAGTGCCCAATTTGTTCTCGTAGGTAGTGGTGCAAGAAACATGGTCACAAGGAACGGGAATGGCCCGTTTGACCTTGACTATAATCTTGAAATCATCAAAGCGCCAGACGAGTATTGGAATGATTTGCGCCATCTGAAAAATACTGTTCGCATTTTGCTTGATGAAGCAATAGGACTGCAATGTTTTTCTGAAGCGAAAGATTCAACTTCTTGTCTGACATTCTTATTATACTTTAAAAATGAACCCACAGTTGAGTTCAGTTTCGATGTCGCAATTGTTGCCAAAAATTCTAACGGAACACTATGCAGACTGATTCATAACAAAAATGCCTGGGGATATGGGAGCGATCAATATGTTTGGAATGAAGTTCCTCATTCCCGCAATGTAACAATTAAAGTTAAACAAATTAAAGCAGCAGGGCTATGGCTCGATGTAAGAAACCAATATGTCAGTTTGAAAGAAATGTATCTATCTCGTTGGCGGGACAAAGATCATCCGTCATTTGTTGTTTATATTGAAGCAGTTAATAATGTCTACAATAAATATTTTGCATGAGTGTAAATATAAGACGGTAGCAACGCTTAACAAGGGCACACAGGCCATAGTATAAAACGCAGAGAGAAAGATTTTCAGATTTTCCACTCAAACGAAACGCGGTCGCTGGTGGCCTGGACCTGAGAGAGAATAATGTCCGTCACCTGCCGTCGGTCGTCAAAGTCAATCGTGTTCCAGTTTTCCAGATGGGCAGACAGAAACTCGATTTTCTGTGGGGAAATTGTTTCCGCGTTCAGTGCCGCGATTTCCTTTATCAACCGTTGGCGGTTTGCGTCCAGTTCCTCGATTTTCCCGTTGGCATAGGACAGTAGAACCGCATTGGCCCCGGTCAGAGTGTTCAGCAATTTTTCAATTTCGTCCTCCACCTGGGCCAATTCCACATT
>CAJUJV010000068.1 GCA_910586845.1 uncultured Hungatella sp. | reverse complement strand
TGATTTTCTATCCTCCCCTATCATATACGGTAGCCAGGTGTCACAGCCTGGCTGCTGAATCGGCTTGGGTGGTATGCCGGCATATGCAAAGACCACCAACAGGCCTGGTTTCGGACTCTCTATCCAGACATTCCAGGCACGAGAAGGCATCCTAGAGATAGGGTGTCTTTTCTTTTGCCGAGATTTGTTGTATCATAAAACAAAAAGTCTGGATGGAGGAGAAGATATTGAGTGCTATTGCTGTAGTTTTTAATGAGAATTTTGCTGTATTTTGTGGAGAGACTATGTTTTGTCTTGATACTGGGAAAAAAGGCCATATTGAAAAAGTAAAAATGGTGCAGGACAGTTTTTTGTACGGCTTTACTGGAAGAAATGATTCAGCAGTAGAGTTTTTTGGGGGACTTATAGATGATAAACTGAATCCCACAGAGAATATAAATAAGTTATCGTATGTTCAGTTGATAGATATTCTGGATAAGAGATTTAATCTATATAAAAATGAGGGAGTGAATGACAAGTTTGACACATGCGCGATAATATGTGGTCCGGTGGGAGAGCGCATGCGGTGTACAAGATACTTGATTAAATCTGGAGAATATGAAAAAGAAATTTTTGATGGAAACAGGGAGTTGGAATTTGTTGGTTCTTTCCTGGAAAAACATTTTGAAAATTTTAAGCTTAATAAAAATGCGGAAGATATTGTGATGGCGATAGTGGACGCATTTCAGATTATGGTGGATAAAGGGGTAGAATTTGACGAATCAATAAACAACGAAGTAGTCGCCTATTTGATAAACAAAGGTTGTGATAGGCCATATATAACACAAAGACTGAAATAATTGAGGTGAAGTATGATTCAGGGAGACGGTGCAAAGAAAGATGTATATGATGTGGTTACTAAAACGATACACATAGGCAAAATAGCAGTTCCTCCGGGGAAATATAGGGGGAGTCTTAAAAAGGAAGATGGTAGGAGGACAGAAGACTTGGAAATTCAATTAAAGCCCTAGTGTGTCTATCACTTTAACCGACGAACAGGAGGTGAGCCGGCATGGCCAGAGCGCCGGATCCAAGGATAGAAGAGGCGAAGGCCATGTACCTGAAAGGCAGGAAACTCATTGAAATTGCCCAGCTTCTGGACCTGCCGGAGGGCACGGTCCGCCGCTGGAAGTCCACTCACAAATGGGATAGCGAACGTTCGGATAAGAATAGCGAACGTTCGGTAAAGAAAAAAGAGCATATCAAAAAAGGCAACAGGCTGCTGGAAGACAGGCGTTCGGAAACCCCGGAATTACCTGAAAAACAGCAGCTTTTCTGTATCCTGTATGCCAAGACACTGAACGCTGCTCAGTCCTACAAAAAAGCGTATGGCTGCAGCTATGAGGCCGCTGTTGCCGCCGCCTCCAGACTGTTAACAAATGTTAAGGTGAGAGAAGAAGTCAGGCGCCTGAAAAAAGAGCGCTTCGAGTCCCAGCTCTTCGACGAACACGATATCTTCCAGCGGTACCTGGATATCGCCACATCAAGCCTAACGGACTATGTGGACTTCGGAAGAGAGGAAGTTCCGGTCATAAGCATGACAGGCCCTGTAACAAAGAAGGATCCGGAGACCGGAGAGGAGGTCCCGGTCACAAAAGAAGTGAACTTTGTAAAATTCCGGGATTCCTCAGAAGTGGACGGCCGCATGATCAAAAAGGTCAAAATGGGGAAGGACGGAGCCAGTATCGAATTGTATGACGCCATGAAGGCCATGGAATGGCTGGCGGAGCACATGAGCATGGGGACTGCCGGGCAGCAGGGACTTGCCCAGTCCATTATTGCGGCACACAGGAGCCGGGAGCTGCAGACGGAAAAGAGAGATCAGGAAGGTCACAATCCGGAAGAGGAGGAAAGCAACGAATGAATCCCCTTGATGAGGCGATCCGGTTCTATGCAGACGAGCCGGTCTATTTTGTGGAAGACGTGATCCGAGCCAGACCGGACGAGAAGCAGAGGGACATTTTAAAGAGTCTTCGCGATTATCCCATGACCTCTGTCAGGTCCGGCCACGGGATCGGAAAGAGCGCCGTGGAAGCCTGGGCGGTCATCTGGTTTCTGATGACAAGACCTTTCCCGAAGATCCCCTGTACGGCCCCCACGAAACATCAGCTGTATGATGTGCTGTGGGCAGAGGTCAGCAAGTGGCTGAGGAACAATCCGGAACTGAAAAAGGAGCTGATCTGGACCTACGAACGGATCTACATGAGAGGCTATAAAGAGGAATGGTTCGCCGTGCCCAGAACTGCCACCAACCCGGATGCCCTTCAGGGATTCCATTCCGAACATGTCCTGTACATCATCGATGAGGCCTCTGGCGTGCCGGACAAGGTGTTTGAGCCTGTCCTGGGAGCCATGACGGGAGAGGACGCCAGGCTTCTGATGATGGGGAATCCCACCAGGCTGACCGGCTTTTTCTATGACAGCCATCACGGAAAGAGGGAACAGTACAGCGCTATGCATGTGGACGGGCGGGACAGCAGGCATGTGGCGAAAAAATTTGTCCAGGACATCATCCGCATGTTTGGAGAGGATTCCGATGTGTTCCGGGTCCGTGTCGCCGGGCAGTTCCCCAAATCCGCACCGGACAGCCTGATCGCCATGGAATGGTGCGAGGAAGCAGCCAGGCGCAGCCCGGAACTTTTAAAGGAGCGCATCGACATCGGGATCGACGTGGCCCGCTACGGCGACGACAGTTCTGCCCTGTACCCTCTTCTGGATAAAGCGGAATCTCTGGGATATGAGCTTTACCATCACAACCGCACCACGGAGATCAGCGGATATGCGGTGATCATGATCAAACGGCTTGCCGCGGACTATCCGGAGGCCACTGTCATGAGAGTAAAGGTGGATTGTGACGGTCTGGGAGTCGGAGTCTATGATAACCTGTACGAACAGAAGGACCGGATCATAGAGGAGATCTGGATGGAACGCGTAAGGCGCCAGGGACTGGATCCGGAGGATCCCAGGCAGTATCAGGAATGTATGGAGGTTCCCAGGCTTGATCTGGAGATCGTGGAGTGTCATTTCGGAGGAGCCGGCGGCAAGGTAGAAGACGGGGATCCGGTGGAGTACAGCAACAGCACCGGCCTCATGTGGGGCAAAGTGAGGAAGTATCTTCAGGAGGGACGGCTTAGGCTTCCGGATGACGATACCCTGTTTTCTCAGCTCTCTAACCGGAAATACATTGTAGGCAAAGACGGAAAACTGGAGCTGGAGCGGAAAGAGGCCATGAAAAAGCGGGGAGTATCCTCACCGGATATTGCGGACGCTCTGGCCTTGGCGCTTTATGATCCCAATAATGAATGGACATTAGAATGGAGTTGAGATAAGAAGATGGGAATCTTTCATTTCAGAAAAAAACGGGTTTCCGACCAGTTTAACCGGAACAGCGAAAACAATCCGATGATCCCCAGATGGACCGCTCCCCCTTCCAGGAATACGGCAGAGTGGATGGAGGCATTTGGGAAGAATCCAAGAATGGCGGTTGTTGACAAGATCTCCTCCGATCTGTCCTATGCGGCCGGGAGACTGTATCGGATTGACGGGGAAGGGAATAAAAAGGAACTCAGATCCCATCCATTCTTGGATTTTTGGAAAAGGCCGAATCCTTTGTATGAGTTTACGGCAAGCTCTCTGTGGCGGCTGCAGAACAATTACCTTCTCCTGAAAGGCGAAGGGTATTTCCTTATCGAGCGGTACGCCAACGGATATCCGGCGGAGCTGTGGCCTGTGCCGACGCAGTGGGTTCAGATGACTCCTTATCAGGGGGCTCCCTACTACACCATAAAGACCACAGACGGCGGGATCATGGAGGTCAGTGTAGACGACATGTTCGTCATGAAGGACCTGAACCCTCTGGATCCCTATAAGAGGGGCCTGGGGCAGGCGGAGGCTCTGGCTGATGAGATCGAGATCGACGAATACGCAGCCAAGTTCCAGAAGAAATTCTTTTATAACGACGCCACCCCGGGAACGGTGATTGCTCTTCCGGGTGCCAATAAGGAACAGGAGGATAGATTCCTGGCACGATGGAAGGAACGGTTCCGGGGAGTCAACAACAGTCACGGGGTAGCGGTTTTAGGAGGCCCCCGGGACGTGACTCCCGTAGTGACCAAGATCTCAGACCATATGAAGGATCTGGACATGGTCAATGGGCGGATTTTTATCCGTGATTCTGTCATGGAGCATTTCGGGATGCCCAGGGAGATCATGGGGATCACCCAGAACAGCAACCGGGCAACAGCAGATGCCGCCCAGTATATCTACGCCGCCAATGTGCTGACTCCCAGGCTGAGGAACCGGCAGGACGCCATTAACTTACAGCTCCTGCCTGCATACGGTGATGATCTTCTGTGGGAGTATGACGACATCATTCCCAAAGACAAAGAGTTTGAAAAAGCAGCAGCCATTGACGGCTGGAATGCAGGCCTGCTGACAAGGAACGAGGCGAGGGAAAAACTGGATAAGGAGCAGGAGCGGCAGGGAGATGTCTACAAGATGAACTTCGCAGACCTGTTTGTGGGGAAAGATGAGGACATCATCGAGATCAGCTCCCAGTCAGCAAACCTCCAGTATGCCGACATGCCGGATCCCATGGAAGCGGACCGTAATGAGATTGAGATCGAAGCTGATGATCAGGAGACGGTGATCCTGGAAGAGGAAAAAATACTCAGGCGGGCAGGTGAGATCAAGGAACGCCGGAACCGGGCAGCGGAAAACAGCCTGGCAGCCGTCAGGAATCTTCAGACAGGCAAGTTTGAAAAGGCAGCAGGGAGATATTTAAAAGACCAGGCCTCCCGCCTTCAGGCAGCTCTTGGGGGGACCCGGAAGGCAGACGGAACCATCTGGGACACGCTGGACATGACTCCGGAGGAATTCGAGCTTCTGACTGATCAGCAAAAGACGGAGCTGGCCATGAGATTTGCCGGGAATCTGCTTGACTGGAAGAAAGAAGAGTCCCTGCTGGAGTCCATTCTCCTGCCGCTGTGGACGGAGACATATGACAAAGGAGCAGAGCAGATGGCCTCCATGTACCGGCTTCGTGGGATCCAGCAGCCGGCCCTGGTGTCCACGGCACGGATCCGCGGAGGCCAGAGAGTCACCCGGGTGACAAAGACGACAAAGGATAAGATTGGTCAAATCGTGGCAGACGGCCTGACACAGGGAAAAGCCAGGCAGGAGCTGACGGAAGAGATCATGAACGAGATGAACACTTCCGCGGCCAGAGCCAGAACCATTGCCGCTCAGGAATGCAATACCAGTCTTCTGGCCGGTCATTTTGACATGGCCTTAAAAGGCGGCTTCTCCCATAAAACCTGGCATATCACCAATGCGGGAAAAGCCAGAGATACTCACCGGGAGCTGAACGGCAAGACCGTACTGATCACGGAGCCGTTCGTCACATCGAAAGGGAATAAGCTGATGTATCCCTGTGACGCAGACTGCAATGTGGCAGAGGAAACGGTAAACTGTCATTGTTTTCTGACGTTCTCCTGATTTAAGAATTTGCACCAGTGCAAAATCGGGAAAGAAAAGAGCCGCCCTATATGATGGAGGGCGGCAGATGGTCAACGGGATTGTAGGTTTTTCTGATATTCCTCCAGATTGAACGGGACCATGACGAGATATCTGTCCGGATCTTCCAGAGAAATCTCACCGGGAGCAGAAGGCTGAGGAAGCTCTTCCTGATCATGAAGCCGGTCAGTAAGAGAAAGCCCGAGGGCCTTGACGGCCATTGCATAAGCCTCTTCCATAGTGTTGCCTTCCGTCAGGCACTCGGGAAGATCAGGGAAGGAGACCCAGAAGCCGCCTTCCTCGGCAGCGTGAAAGATTGCAGGGTAGAAATATTGTTTCATGAAAATGCCTCCTTGATAAGGCAATCATATGACGCGATTGTAGATATGTCAATAGGAATGTTTAACACATATAAAAATATTTGTTTAATAGATTGACAAATACTTTTATATGTGTTATTATCATAGTGTCAGGAGGGAATACGAATGAGAAGTTATTCATCAAGGGAAGTTATCAAAATGCTGAAAGCGGATGGTTGGTATGAGGTAAATGTGACGGGAAGTCATCATCAGTATAAGCACCCAACCAAAAAGGGACGTACCACAGTAAAACATCCTGACAAAGATATCCCTCTTAAAACGCTGAAACGCATTGAAGAACAGTCGGGGCTCACATTCAGGTAGCCCCGGCTCCCTCCCGGCATATCAGATTAAGGAGGCCAATCCATGAAAAAAGTAGAGCGTTATGTTTATCCTGCTGTCTTTACTTATGAACCGGGTCAGGAGATTGCGGTTGATTTTCCAGACCTGAAGTGTGCCACCAGCGGCACAAACGATGACGACGCACTCTTATCTGCAAGAGAGCTTCTGGGGTGTGTTCTTTTCGGCCTGGAGGAGGACGGGGAGGAAATTCCGGTTCCGACGCCGCTGGCAGAAGTTGAAACGCAGCCAAACGAGAGAGCAGTCCTGATCGACGTCTATATGCCCTCTGTCCGAATGGCACAGGTAAACCGTTCTGTCAACAGAACCGTCACCCTGCCTGCATGGCTTAATGCGGCAGCACTGGAGCGAAACATTAATTTCTCCCAGGTGCTGCAGGACGCTTTGAAGACACAGCTCCATATGGGATAAAACAGCATAACCAAGATAATCAGAGCACCCTTCCCACAGAGGGGTGTTCTTTTTATACAAAAAATCCGACAGAAAGGAGGAAAGGAAACGTGAATCTGGAGTTCAAACGGATGCGGTTCAAGATGGATTCCTTCGATGAGGGAGAAGGGCTCTTCTCCGGATATGCGGCCGTATTCGACAACATAGACAGTGGAGGCGATATCATTGAGCCGGGGGCCTTTACCAAGACTCTGGCAGAAGGGTGGGACCGGGTGAAGATCCTGGCCCTGCATAATGACTGCTGGCTGCCCATCGGCCGCCCCATAGAGCTTAGGGAAGACGAGAACGGCTTATACATCAGTGCCAAGATCTCGGACACAGCCATGGGGAAAGATGTAAAGATCCTGCTGAGAGACGGAGTCTTAAGCGAGCTTTCCATCGGCTATGACCCGATTATTTTTGACTACGATGAGAACGGCCTGCGCCATCTCAGGGAAGTCAAGCTGTGGGAAGTGTCGGTGGTTACCTGGGCCATGAATCAGGAAGCCGTGATCACGGGATATAAATCGGCGGCAGGAAATCCGGATAGGGCGGTTCCCCCGGCACAGACAACATTGTCCGGAGAGACCGGAAACAAAAAATCCTCTGCCAGGGCCACACCGCGCAGAGCCGTAAAGAGCAGAGACAACTATGAGATTGAAATCTATTTTTAAGGAGGAGCCATATGGCAAGAAAGTATAAGATGAACCGCAGGGCTGCCAGAGCCGCAGGCAGAAAGTCCACCAAGATGGGAGCCGGGGAGCTGCAGGACATGATTAAGACAGCAGTTAAAGAAGCCCTGGATGAGCAGAAGGCGGACGAGGGAGAAGAGGAACCGGCAGGAGAAGAGACGGATCTGGCAGGGATCCTCAGCGCCGCCGTAGATGCGGTCAATGAGAAGAGGAAATCCGCAAAAGCCGATGAGTTAAACCCGGACGATGTGGATGAGCTCCTGGATGCGGTCCTGGAACAGGCAGGAGCGGAAGAGGAAGGAAAGTCTGAGGAAGAGGAGACGGACCTGGAAGAGGTGGTGAAGGCTGCCGTGGAAAGCGTCAACGAGAAGAGGAAATCCGCCAAAGCGGAGGAGATCGGTCCCGACGTGGTGGAGGAGATCCTGGATGCCGTGGCAGAGGTGATGTCCGACGGCTCTGCAGATGAAGAAGGAAAAGGGAGAAAAAGCACGACAGCACCACGCCAGACCAAGGAGCGTGCAGGACGGACATCAGGATCGAGAATCGTCCAGCGCAAGTACAGCAGCATCTATATGTCAAGAGGAGAAGGAATGAGCAGAGTGAAAAAGAAAGAGGTGCCGGCACAGATCAGGCTGGCCAGACTGATCAAATGCGGGGACGTCTGGGGCAGGCACGACCCGGAGAGGGCAGCCTATTTTGCCCGCAAGAATTATGATGACGAAGAGATGGCCAGAGAGTTTAAAGCCATGTCGGTTACAAGTCCTGCGGATGGAGGATTCCTGATCCCGGAAACCTACGCAGATCAGATCATCGAGATGCTGTATCCCAAAACGGTCATCGTGGAGCTGGGGGCGCAGCAGGTGCCTCTTACAAACGGCAACTTAAACCTGCCCAAGATGACTGCCGGAAGCCGCGCTACCTGGGGCGGTGAAGCGCGTAAGATCGCCGCCAGATCTCCCAAATACGGCAATATCAAGCTGTCTGCAAAAAGACTGTCAGCCATCGTGCCTCAGTCCAGGGAGCTTCTGATGGTATCTACCTATTCCGCTGATGCCATGTTTGCCAACGACCTGACCAGGCGGATGCAGCTGGGCCTGGACTACGGCGGCCTGTACGGAAGCGGAACGGAATTCCAGCCTCTGGGCATTGCAAAGAATAAAGAGGTGGAGAACATCAACGCCAAGGCCATGAACAATCCGGAACTGGCGGATACAAACGGAAAGATCACCGCGGACTTTCCGGTGTACGTCAGCTCCCTGGCCTTCTCTAAGAACATCGACGATGCCCGGGCCGGCTGGGCCATGAACAGTCTGCTGGAGGGTTTCTTTAAGAACATTAAGACCGAAACGGGAGCTTATATCTACCGGGATGAGATGGCTGCCGGGAAGCTCTGCGGAATGCCCTACCGGGTGTCCAACCAGATCCCTACCGCTGCAGACGGAACCACCGATCTGTTCTTCGGCAACTGGTCCGACCTGCTGATCGGAGACCAGATGGGACTGGAGACCTATACCACGCTGGATGGAGCCTGGACAGACGATGCGGGTATCACTCACAATGCGTTTGACGAGAACCTGGCGGCCACCAGAGCCACGATGTACGATGATATCGGGGTCCGCCATCCGGAAAGTTTTCTGTACTGTAAAAATATCAAGGTGAAATAGGAGGAGGAAGGCTATGAAGAGAGCATTGTTTAAAACCGTATCCCTGATCCCGTCCCCGGAGGGAAAGTCGATTGACCGGGAAGGCTTTTTATCAGCAGTCCTGGCCGTGTCTGTCGGTAAGATTACAGGGAGTCCTACTGCGGCTGTTCTGTCTGTAAAGGTGGAACACGCCGATCAGGCAGACGGGGAATTTGAGGCTGTATTGGACATCATGCTGAATCCGGAGCAGGCTGCCAGGGAAGGAGGAATTCCCGATAGAAAGATCACAGGGGGAGAAGAACTGTCTATGGATCTGGACCTGCTTGGGTGCAAGCGCTTTATCAAGATTACCCCGTCCGTGACCTTCGAGGGCGGCACAAGCCCCGCCGCCTCCGGGGCCGTTTATGCTCTGGCCCTGGGAGACCCGGCGGTCAGTCCTGTGTAAGGAGCCATTATGAGAGAAGGGACCTGGCAGAATAAAAAGCTGTCCATACGGAAGGATGGTCCGGCGGGAGCAGGAAGCAGAAGCAGGAAAGGAGAAAAGGCTCATGGCGGAAAGGAAGCCGCTGCTTGCGGAACATGCATTGACAACCCTGGAGGAGATGATGGAATTTCTGGGAATCGACCCGGAAGAGGAGATTTCTGACCAGGATAAAAACAATCTGGAACGGCTGATCAACGCGGCTTCTGCTTACATCGAGGCTGTGACCGGAAGGAAGTTTGCCCGCAGGGATTATGTGGAGAACCATTTCGGCAGCGGATCCCAGGAGCTGTGTCTGGATCAGTATCCGGTCAGAAAGGTGGACAGGATCACAGACAGAGAGACCCGGACAGAGATCGACCCGGACTCCTATTCCATTGAGGAACAGGGAGAGATCGGAGTTGTCTTCCGGGATGAGGGCTGGCCGGCCAGGGGATATGCAGCCGGCCTGGCGGGAGATCTGACGGCCCGAAAGCGTTATCTCCAGGTTGTCTACACTGCCGGATATATCCTTCCAAAAGATGCCTGCGAGGGACAGCCATCGGACCTCCCCTATGACCTGCAGTCCATCGTATGGCAGATGGTGGAGCAGCAGTGGAATCTGGCGGCAAACGGGGCAGGAGGCCTGTCTGCGTTTTCCATCTCGGACATCAGCTGGACATTTGACAAAGAACAGAACCTCCAAGTTCAGGACGTGATCCAGCGGTACAGGAGATGGTCATGATCACCATCAGGGACGATGTGACGCCGGAGCTGGAGCGGATCGAGAGGGAATTGAAAAAACTGGGAGAGATGAAGATCCACATCGGTATCCAGGGGACGGAAGGTTATGGAAAGGATGGGGAGAGAAAATCAGGCGCCCCCGCGGACCTTCTGACCATCGCTAACGTCCATGAGTTTGGGGCGACCATACAGGCGAAAAAGGTGAGGAATCTGGCCATCCCTATTTCCAAGAAGGCTATAGGAAAAAGCCCAAGGGATTTTCAGGATCTGTTCTTCATCGAGACGGAGGACTATGTGTACGGCTGTATTGACAAGAACCGGCACGCCTCCGGCCCCTCTGCCGCTCCCAGAGCCTTAAAGCCGGGGGATCACAAGCCGAAGAACGAACCCATCAAGACGGGGAAGGAAGGAGACATCGAATTCCTGTTCATTCTATTTCCATCTGTATCCATTCCGGAAAGAAGCTTTATCCGGGCGGGCTATGACAACAACAGCCAGGAGATTCAGAAGGCCGTGGAAAAAGCAGTGAAAAGCGTGATCTTTTACGGCTGGGATGCAGAAACGGCAGCAAACAACATAGGCATGTCCGTGGTAGGAATGATCCAGATGTACCTGAACACACCGTCAAACTTCAAGAGAAAAGGGCAGATCACCAAAGCCACCTCCAACTGGCCGGATAATCCTCTTATGGAGAGCGCACGTTTAAGGAATTCCATCACCTATCGGATTGAAGGAGGAAATACATGAACACTTATCGTTTCAGAGGAAAGCAGCCTCAGATTCCGGCTGCACTCCTCCACAAGATGCATGAACTGGAGTCAGGAGCCGTATTCAGCCAGGAGATGGGAGGACAGTGGATCCCGGGCAGCGGAAAGAAGACTGCGTTTAAAGGGATCGTGTTGCCAGTGACGGACAAGGATCTGGTCCGTGATGTCGGCGGAACTATAACAAAGGACTCCGTAAAGATTTATACCAACGGTCACTCCCTGGCAGCAGGAAGCCGTGTGGAAGATGACGATGGTTCCGTCTACACGATCACTCAGGAGCTGAACCACAATGCTCTCCATCCGATAAAGCGTTATCTGGCGGAGCGGAAGGGAAAGGCGGCCAGGAGATGACATTCCGGGAACTGAGAAATGCTGTGGTGAAAGGGCTCAGCGGATACCTGGAGATCCCCATCGTCCTGAGCAGCCAGGTAAACCCGGAGCAAGAATATCCCTTTCTGATCTATTCTTCCACGGCGCCCTATATCCCGGAAAACAGCCTGGGAGAGTACCGGCAGATGAAGACTTCTGACGGAGACGTCGTGGAGGAACGGAAGGAAGAACCCACCTGCACGTTCTCCTTTACCGCCTGCAGCGCGGACCGGGAGGATCCTCTCATCCTGGGGGAGGACGAAGCCCTGAAGACGGCGGAATCAGCCCTGGGGTGGTTCCTTCATACAGGGTATCTGTACCTGTCCCGCCTGGGAGTCACCGTGGTGGATGCGTCCAATGTCCAGGAGCGGTCCTTCCTGCAGGTGGATGAGGAGGCAAGGCGGTATGGATTTGATGTGGGCATCCGGTATGTGAGAACGGACAGAAGGACAGTGGGTACAATAGCCCATGCAGCAGCCGTAAGGAAAGGAGATTTGTAATGAGTAAAGACGTAGTAGTGGTGGTGTCGCGGGAAACGATAGATCCTTCGGCGGATTCCCTGGACATCCTTCTGATCTCTACAAAGGGAGTAAAGGATGCAAAAACGTATACCACCCTGGAAGATGTAAAAAAGGACTGGACAGAGGAGACGACCGTTTATCAGCAGGCGGCCGCCATGATGGGACAGGGAAAAGCCAGACCGGTCCCCGCCAGCCTGATCAGAAAGATCAAGGTCGTCGGTTTAAAAGAGCCGGAGTCGGCCGAAGAGCTGATCCAGGAGATCCGGGAATTTCAGGAGACGGATAATAACTGGTATCTCTTCCTGACGGACCGGACGGAAGAGGAATATATCACTGCCCTTGGACAGTTTGCCAGGGACAGCGAACCCAGCGCGGCGGAGCTGGCCGCAGGAGTCGAAGATCACAGGAAGTTCTATTTCGCTCAGACAGCCAGCAAGATCTACAAAAACTCTCTGGAGAGAACAGCAGTGATCTATACAGAAAAGCTGGAAGAACATGCAGATGCGGCCTGGGTCGGGGCTGTGGGGCCCTGGTATCCTCAGAGCGTTACGTGGAAGTTCAAGATGCCTGCCGGGATTTCGGTTCCGGCTTTAAAGGCAGGTGAGATCAATCTTCTGGAGGAAAATCATGTCAATTTCGTGACCAATGAGTATAAAAAGAATTACATCAAAAACGGCTGCTGTCTGAACGGGGAATGGATCGACGCCGTTCTGGGAGGAGACTGGATCAGTCTCACCATGAGGGAAAAGCTGTATAGCATCTTCATGAACAATCCGGTTATTCCTTATACGGATGCAGGATTTACTATGGTAGCGGCGGGAGTCTTCGAGACTCTTGATCAGGCGGCGGATTACGGGATCATCGCGAAAGATCCCGGATCCGGAGCGGGAGTCTATCAGGTTACAGTGCCGAAAAGATCCCGGGCGACAGACGAACAGGCGGCTGCCAGGCAGATGCCTGATATCCTGTGGGAGGCTCAGCTGAGCGGAGCAGTCCATGGGATCAGAGTTCAGGGGATCCTGAAAGTATCTCTTTAAGGAAGGAGGAATCATCAGTGGATACCAGTTATGATCCAAAGAAAGTGAATGTAAATGTAGACGGCACCATCATCACCGGTTTTGCAGGAGACGGTATCATCACGGCTTCGAAAAACGAGGATGCAGTAACCCCCAACGTAGGCTGCCAGGGCGACGTAGTCTACGAAGAGAACGCTAATGAGAGCGGGACCATCGCGCTGACTCTGCAGGGAACCTCTCCGTCCCTGGCCAGGCTGAGAAAGCTGGCTTCCGGAAGGAAGACCTTTTCCGTCGTCATCTCTGACGCAAACGACGACGATTCCATCAGTATCAGTGCCGGAAAGTGCCGGATTCTGAAAGAGCCGGATCTGGCCAGAGGAAAGACCTCTTCCACGGTGACCGTAAACATCTATGTTCCCAATCTGACCATCAGATAAGGAACATGAAGCCTAAACGGAGTTTGTGGCCGGAAAGGCCCAGGGGATTATCAGAAAGGAGCTATCGAAAATTTATGGCAAGGACAAAGGAAGTAACCATCAACGGAACGGAATTCAAACTGCAGAGTGTGTCTCCTACTTGGTATATGGATCACAATGACGCCATGGGAATGACAGGAGGCAAGCCCAAAACCGCAAAATACATGGACGGACTTTTCAAGAACGTGGTCATCTCCCCGAAGGAGGTACAGAACGAGGGGATGGGATATTTTGACGCTCAGGAAGATCTGTCTACGGCGGAGGCCCTGTTAAAGGAGATCGAATCCTTTCTTAGAGGAAGAGAATAATCCTGAGACGGCCAGGAGAAGGGCAAGACGGCACAGGGAATTCTGGTCCCTGGTATTCTGCACGAAGGGAGTCTCCTACACGGAATGGAAGGAGATGGATCTGGCGGAATACTGTGAGGCCCGGGAAGCCTGGCTGCAGTACATGGAGGACATAAAAAACCATGAATGACCAGAGAAACCTGACCATAGGGGTCCAGTTTGAGACGGAACGTCCGGTCTCTCAGCTGTCCGGTCTCATGGAGTCCATTCAGGAAATCCGGGCAGGGTTTCAGGAGGCCGGGCGGGAATCAGAGGGATTTGGTTTCCAGGCGGCCAGGAGTGCGGGAACGGCAGCAAGAGAACTGGAAGCCATGGAAGAAGCGGGGCTTCGGGCGGCGGATTCTATGGAAGAGCTGGCGGAATCCGGCGAGAGCGTACAGGAAACATACCGCCAGATGGGAACCAGGGCAGGAAATTTTAGGGAAGCGGTCATAGAGACCAGTGCAAGAGCCATATCAGAGACGAATTCTCTGACTCAGACTATCCGGGCCGGTTTTCAGGGCGCCTATGGATTCGCAGAGAAAAAAGTGAAGGACTTCGGGGCTAAGGTAAAGGCAGGAGCCGCTAAGACAAAAGATGCAGTCCTCCATCCTGTCCGGACCATACGGGAAAGCTTGTCGGCGGCACTGGAACGGGCCCGGGAAGATCTGTCCGATACGGGCACGGAAGCAGACCGGACAGGCAGTCAGCTGGAAGATATGGGGCGCGACGGAGAGGAGGCCGGAGGACGAATTCGGGATGGGATAGGATCCGCCATAAAGTCTTTCTTCGCCATATCCGCCGGCATTGAATTAGTGAAAGCCGGTATTGAAGCCGTGAAAGGATTTGCCGGGGCGATTGTAAACGCAGGCGTGGAGGCAGAGCGGACAGGAGCCCGGTTTGAAGCCATGTTTGAAGCGGACAGCGGCGTAAAGGAATGGGCGGATAATTTTTCGTCAGCGGTCCATCGGAGCAGCACAGAGGTCCAGGGCTTCCTGACGTCGAATAAAAAAATGTACCAGGAACTGGGCGTCACCGGGCGGGCAGCAGACGACTTATCCAGGATTGCCACGTCCCTGGCTTACGATTTCGGGTCCGCCTTTCACATAGACGACAGCGAAGCCCTGGAGACGATTCAGGATTACATAAGCGGAAACACGGCGGCCCTCTCGGAATATGGCCTCCAGATCGATGATCTGTCCCTGAAGCAGTCCGCCATGGCCATGGGGCTGGGGGATAACATCGAAGCCCTGGATGAGGCGGCCATGGCTCAGGTGCGGATGAGCGCTCTCCTGGAGAAAAGCGGTACGATTCAGCAGGCAGCAGCGAAAAAACAGGAAGGATACGCCAACGGAATCAAGAGTCTGAAAGGAATCTGGAGCGACTTCCTGTCTTCGGCCGGAGAACGGTTCGCTCCGGTCTTTACAGGCCTGACCGATACGATCCTGACGGCCTGGCCCCAGGTGGAACCGGCCCTTATGGGTATCGTAGATCTGCTTGGAACCGGCCTGGCAGCGGGCATACCGATCATCACAGAACTGGCGTCTTCAGCGATCCCTCCCCTGATCCAGACTTTGGGAGAGCTGTTTGAGGCAGTCAGCCCTATAGGAGGCGCTGTGCTGGATCTGGCGATGACGGCGCTGCCGCCTCTGGCCTCCGCCGTCATGCCGCTGATTGAAACCTTCGGGACCCTGGCGCAGTCAGTACTTCCGCCTTTTGCCCGGATCGCGGGGAACCTGGCCACGGCTGTGGTACCGCCCCTTGCCAGTGCTCTGAAAATCCTCAGCGAGAAAGTTATCGTTCCCCTGATTCCGCCAGTAGAAACCATCGCCAACGCACTTTTGCCGGCGCTGTCTGCTGGTCTGGAAATGATTCCTCCTGTATTGGAGATCCTGTCTCCGATCCTGACGGGGATCGCGGACGTGCTTTCTAAAGTGGTGGGATTTCTTGGCAAGATCGCCGGCTGGGCGGCGGGAGGATTAGGCTCCCTGCTGGACAAGGCGGCCAATTTCCTGGGAGCGGGAACTACCGCAAAATCGGCAGGAGCGCAGATTCCCCGCGGCTCGATCCCTCATAACGCAGATGGAGACGACAATTTTAAAGGCGGCTGGACTCATATCAATGAGCGGGGAGGAGAACTGGCATTCCTCCCTTCCGGCTCCGCCATCATACCGGCAGACAAGAGCCAGCAGATTATCGACGGCAGCCGCCCCCGGAACAACACCGTTATTTCTGCTCCTTTCAGCCCGGTGATATACATTACCATATCCGGAGATGCGGACCCGGCAAAGCAGAATCTCCTGAGCAGACAGGTTAAGGAAGAAGTAAGGGAGTGGTATCAGGAGTGGAAGCAGCAGGAGGACGTCGACATGGCGATTCAGCAGGGCAATACGTAAAGGAGGCACGAAAATATGTCTTACAGACTGACAGGAAGAAAGAGCGGTACCGTCACGTTCCTGCCGTCAACCGGGACGATCCTGAGGGAGACAATCACCAGGAGCAGCAAGATGACATCGAATGCAATTGAAAACGGCGGTTCCATAGAAGATCATGTCAGCCTGAATCCGGAGCAGCTTCAGCTGGAGGGGGTTGTGGTCAGGGACCATAATGCTTTCCAGGCAAAGCTGGAGTCCATGCAGAGGAACCGGGACCTGGTCAGCTACACGGGAAAGCTCCGGGTTACCGACTATGTGATCACCAACCTGCAGATTAAAGAGGAACCTTCCAACCGGAAAGGATTCCGGTTCACGGCTACTCTGCAGAAGGCGAATCTTGTAGCAGGGCAGTATGTGGAGATCGGACAGACAGAACTGATGAGCCAGCAGGACGTCCAAAACAAGAAGACATCAGAGGAAGGCGTGCGCAGCTCTCAGACCTCATCCGTAAAGGAAACAGGACTGAAAACAACCGTAAGCCAGCAAATCAGCCAGAGCGCCTATACGGCCTATGTGGATTCCTACAATGGAAAAAGCAGCTCTGGTCCTTTGCAGAGGAAGACGCAGAGTTATGACGGTCTGTCAGAAAGGAGGAAAGCATGAACCATATGGATTTTATGGAGACCTCCGAAGTGGAGTATATCCCCATTGACCCCGCCGGGATCCCCTGCAGATTTTCTGTCAAGCTGGAAGACCGGACTTACACCATGACCATCCGTTATAATGACGTCGGCGGCTTCTTTACCATTGATCTGGAGGTTACAGCTACCGGGGAGATTTTATGCTATGGGGATCCGGTACGGTATGGAAGACCTATGTTCCGGTCCGTAGAAGATGACCGCTATCCTATCCCGGTTATTATCCCATTCTGTCTGACAGGAGAAGAAGATGAAGTAACGTTTGATAATTTTGGGAGAACGGTACAGCTGTATCTGCATGAGAGGAAGGAGAGATGATCCATGGCCTTCTTTCAGAGAGCCGCCATGCTGCAGGTCGGGACCATGAAGTACAGTATGGAAGCGGGATTCTATTTTGAGTTCGAGGTACCTTTTTATGATTCTGATCAGCTGACAACGGCCACCTTTACGGTAAACAATTTGAACGAGTCTTCCCGCCGGGGGATTAAAAAGAACCAGCCGGTGATCCTCAATGCCGGATATAAAGACGATATGGGCGTGCTTTTTGTAGGTCAGGTATCCGGATGCAGCCATAAGCATAGCGGCGTGGAGTGGCAGACAAAGATCCAAGCCACAACTGCTCTTGATCAGTGGCTGAATATCCGGGTGAATAAGACTTATGGGAAAAATTCCAGGGCGGAAGATATTGTCAGGGATCTTCTAAATATCTTTGGGCTGGAGGTAGGGATCTTCCAGCTGGTCCAAAACGTGACGTATCCCCGGGGCCGGGTGTGCTCCGGGAAGCTGAAAGATATCCTGACGGAGATTGTGGTGCAGGAATGCAGGTCCCGGCTTCTGATACGGGCAGGCCAGGTCATCATCAATAATCCGGCAGACGGAGTTGCAAAAGGATATCTGCTGACTCCGGAATGCGGCCTTCTCATGTATTCCGATGATCTGGACAGTACGGAGACAGCCTCCTCTGTGACGTTTGGGGCAACAAAGGAAGACAAGTCGGCAGAGGAAAAGACCTGGAAACGGAAGTGTCTGCTGAATTACCGCCTGGGCCCAGGAGATCAGATCCAGGTCCGCTCAGGAGATCTAAACGGAAGATTCCAGATCGTCAGCGGAAAGCATAAAGGTTCCCCCACGGGAAACTGGATCACGGAGATCGAATTTAAAACGGCAGGAGGCAAAACATGAGAAAGACAGGGGAATTGGCTAATGCGCAGGCCAATGAGCGGAGGCTGCTTACAAAGATCCGGACGGCGGATCTGGTGACGGTGACGGCGTTTCATGAGGGTCAGATGATGGTGGATGTGAAGCCTCTGGTAAAAAGGGAAATCTCCGGAGAATATGAGTCTCCGCCGCCTGTGCTTTCGGTGAAAGTCGCCCGTATTCCTCTGGATATCTGGGTAGACGGTGAGAAGGCTTCTGTAAAGGTTGATATTAAACCGGGCGACATCGGGATTGTCGTATATCTGGATCTGGACAGCGACGCCTCCCTTCAGAGCGGCAGAGAGAGCGTTCCGAATACCAGGCGGATCCATTCAGGAGACGACGGAATCTTTCTCGGAGTCATTATACCCGGATTTTAAGAGGAGATGAGAGCGTGGGAACTGTGTGGGCGCTGGATCCTGAGACAAAGGATCTGATGTTTGATGAGGATGGGATATTGATCACAGCAGAGGGAGAAGCTGCCAGCCTTCAGGGAGTCCGCCTGACGCTGGAGGCATGGAAGGGAGATTTTGAACTGGTGCCGGATCACGGGACAGACTATGAACGGATCCTGGGTGAACCGGCAGATGAAGAGGCTGCGGACGAAGTGATCCGTGAGGCTGTTTTCCAGGAAAACTCTCTTGCTTATCTGGAGAACTTGTCAGTAGCGGTAAACGGAAGGACCCTGGAAGTTAGCTTTACCGGCTGTCTGGAAGATGGAACAGCTGTCAGTATGGAGGTAAAAACAGATGGATAAAGAATGGGGATTGACGAAGAATGGCTTTCACCGTCCGTCCTATGTGGATCTTTTAAACAATCTGGAATACAAGGCCAGGGAGCTGTTTGGAGACGGCATCAATCTGACGGTGCGTTCCCCTCTGGGACTGTTTCTGCGCATTCTTGCATGGATGTGGAATATCCTGTTCTCCTGTCTGGAGGACGTGTATAACAGCCGTTTTGTGGACACCGCCACAGGCAACAGTCTGTATAATCTGGGTAAGAACATCGGGATGCAGGTGCTTCCGGAGGGAAAGGCGACCGGATATCTCACGGTATCAGGAGAGCCGGGCACGCAGATTCCGGCGGGATTTTTAGTGGGGACATACGGAGGCCTGCAATATACGGTGGTAAATCCGGCTGTGATATCCGAAGATGGAACGGCAACGGTTATTATCCAGGCAGTCCGGACAGGGCCGGAATACAACACGCCGGCGGATACAATCAAAAATATCGTCAATCCGTTTGCGGTACCGGGAATCACTGCCGTAACAAATCAGTCAGCCGTGATCGGCGGCAGGGAAAAGGAGACGGATGCGCAGTTCCGGCAGCGGTATTATGATTCCATTGATTATTCCGGAGGCGTCAATGCGGATGCAATCCGGGCTGCCCTTTTAAATGACGCGGAAGGAGTGACCAATGTCTATGTGTATGAAAATGATTCCGACGAAACGGATTCTGTCTATGGCCTTTCGCCTCACAGCATAGAAGCCGTGGTGTGCGGAGGTCTGGATGAGGAGATTGCAGAAGTTATCTATTCCAAACGGCCTGCGGGGATCCGGACGGAAGGCAATAAAGCGGTTTCCGTCATGACGGCTTCCGGCCAGGAGATGAAGATCCGTTTCTCCAGACCGGATCTGAAAAGGGTCTGGGTCAGGATCACGAATCTGACAACCGAATACGGATATCCAGGGGACGATGCCGTAAAAAAGGCTCTGACCGCTTTCATCGGGGACAGCTCTCTAAATGGCCTGAGCATAGGGGCGGACGTGATCTATATCATGCTGCCGGGAGCCGTGACAGCCTCTGTACCGGGGATCCGGGACTTTGACCTTACAATCAGCCAGGACGGAATCACCTACGGGAAGGAGAACATATCCGTGGGATACCGGGAGAAAGCGATGACAGAAGAAAGTGCGGTGACGATTGAATGAGATTTTCTGCAGCAATGCTGGAAATGCTTACGAGCGCCTATAACAGGACAGACCTGGTACAGCTTCAGAAGGGAGAGCTGCCGGAGAGCAATCTGGGAAAACTGTTTTATCTGGCTGGCTGGGGCCTGGACCTGATCTGGTCTCAGACAAAGAAGCTGGAGCTGTGGAATGACATCGACCAGGCCTCAGGAAGAGAACTGGACCGCCTGGGAACTAATTACAGAGCGGTGAGAGGCGGAATGGACGATGAGGATTACAGAATCCTTATAAAGACCAGCCTGATGGCCAGAGACAGCGGGAGCCTGGACAGTATCATACATGGGGCAGCAGCTTTATTCAATATACAACCGGAATGTCTGGACGTTATTGAAAAGTACCCGGCAAACGTCTGTCTGACGGTTTATGACGGGGACTTGGGCGAAGGATATTTTGAACGGGCCGGAATGATCCGGAAAATGTTAAAGAAGATTGCCGCCGCGGGTGTAAGGATTGAGATCCGGCTGGTATTGTATGGCTTCTTTCGGGAAGAACTGCGTTATGCAGACAGAATCACTTTTCAAAGCCGTTTTTATCCGCGTTTCAATCTTCCGTATTTAAAACTGGACAGGACATGGAAACTGGACGGAAAACGAAAGTTGAGTGGTTACAGCACTCGGGAGACGGTAGATTTTTATCCAGTATCGGCCAGATTCCGGACGGCTGCAGAGGGTGCGCTGGAGGAAGAGGTCAGGGTACATCTGCTGGCCGGTGCCGGTGAGAAGGAATGGGTCAGAAGCCAGGCGGTGATTCTTACCAGGACCTGCGCGGCCTGTGATCCCACATCAGGTCAGAGGCTGGCTGTAAGGATGGAGGCGGAGGAAACCTGGGAGGAAGAGGCACAGATCCGTTTGAGTGCATATGTACAGGAGCGGGTTGAAGACGGAGAAAGGCTTCAGATATCCGCCTCTGTGGCGTGTAAAACAGCTGCCGGGGAACGACAGGCGGTGAGAACATCAGCGGCAGTCACCATGGAGGCAGGAGAAATCAGGGTATATAACAAGAACCGTCTGGACAGCGGTTTTAGACTGAATGGAAGACGAAAATTAAACGGCGGCACAGAGCTGCGATAAAGGAGGTTTGGATCATGGC
>CAJUJV010000067.1:21219-21772 GCA_910586845.1 uncultured Hungatella sp. | reverse complement strand
CTATGGCCTGTGTGCCCTTGTTAAGCGTTGCTAGAGACAAAAAATATTCAACAGACTGCAGCAAAAACAATAGAACCGGCAGATAAGGTAAAGAAGATAGCAGAGCTATATCAGGTGGAAGTGTCAGAGTAACAAGAAAAGGCAAGATGGTAATTCATAAAATTTATCATCTTGCTTTTTGTATATGTGAGTGTCAAGGGTTTGTTTAATGAAAGTAAAGAGAATTTTGACTAAAGGGGAGCACTGGATGCTTGGAGATTTCATGTAATAGCATGCTGGGTATTCCGGAAAAATCTTAGAGATAGTTGTTTATTGGAACCAAAAGGGAATAAATGGAATATTGCAGACATATCGACATACTAAAAGTGAATATAGTAATATTATAACCAAAATCTGACAATAAAGAGAATATAGAAAATAAAACTGTAATATTATAATTTTTCTATAAAATTTTTTTGTGCCTATATTGACACACTCGGAGGGACAGGTGTTCGGGATTGGGTGCAAGATATTTACGATTACGGGGCCGGTGATTTTGTTTGGAGTGCTGGCA
>CAJUJV010000067.1:11657-21209 GCA_910586845.1 uncultured Hungatella sp. | reverse complement strand
TACCATTGCGGGGCCGGTGATACTTTATGGGATATTGAGCAGTTGGGTGCTTGGAGTGATTTATTGGATTGGGGGGATGATGGGGGTTATTTGATAAGTGGATAGGAAAGTAGATAATTAATCTGGTGATTAGTTTTATAAGCAGGATGATGGATAAAATGGTTCATTATTCTGCTTTTTATTGTATTTCTAAAGTTTTTAGACTATAATGACATATATTGAGTGTGAAGTATCTGTAAGACAGGCGTGCATATCATAGTGAAGAATAGTTTGTTTTATATTAATCCAGAATGTGCAAATAAGACGTATATAGTTACTTAAGACAAATAGACAGGAGGTAAAACGGTGTTTTTAAAGCAAATACAGGTCAAGAACTTCAGGTTGTTGATGGATTATAATGTAGTATTGAATGAAGGTTTGACACTTTTCGTAGGAATAAATAATGTAAGGAGATAAACTGTAGGTAAGGGAGAAGATGGATTTGATGTCGGAAAAAAGGCTGAATAATACAATATTTTTAATGTATCTTGTGACAGAAAATTATCGTAAAAAATATGGCCTCTCCAGGCAGGAGTATTTGCGGTTGGATAAGAAATATAAAATTTTAAATTATATTTCAGAGTGTCCGGATGTTTTTGATAGTATGACAGAGGCGGAAATGGTGGAGGAGGTTGATCAATATGTATCAGAATCTTAAATATATCTTATACCACGGGACAATCGCCACTATTGAAAAAATTGATATAAGTCAGGGAAAAGGAAGGAAAGATTTTGGAAAAGGGTTTTATATGGCTGTTTCTCGCACCCAGGCAGTAGGCATGATGCATAAAAAGTATAAAGAGGCAGTCAGACGGAGCAGGAATAAAAGAGATTCTGATTTTACGGAACATCTTTATCAAATTGAATTGGATGCTTTGGCAGTTAAAACTTTAAAGATAAGATTTTTTGAACAGGCAGATGAGGATTGGCTGGATTTTGTTCTCATGTGCAGGGAAAAGGGAGGAACACCACATGATTGTGATATGGTAATTGGGCCGACAGCGGATGATAATACTATGCTGTGTCTGAAAACATACTGGGATGGCCTATATGGAACAGTTGGTTCGTCTGAAGCAAAAAGGATTCTCCTGAACAATTTGGAGACAGAAAACTTAGGAATCCAGTATTTTATTGGGAAGCAGGAGGTTGCGGATCATGTAATAAAAAGTATGAAAGAAGTAGATTGGAGATGACATTGTGAAGGAGAGTAAAATTGAAACGACAATCGGTTTGTGTGTAGTTGCGCTGAGTAAATTTCTGATGAAGAAATATAGTGTGTCAGAAGAAGAAGCGTATCAGCGGCTTATGGAGATGGAATTATACGAACTGTTACTTGATGCGGATACTCGACTTTATTTGGAACCGAATGAGTTTCTGATTCGGTGCTGTGAGATGGAATGTGATAAGGGGAAAGAGGCATTGTATAGATTTATAAGCACAGATTAAATGTATCAGAGGAAATCGAAGATGAGATCAGGAATATGTGTTCGTATAGCCAGGTGATAAAGGATAGAGGTGTGGAAAGAGGGATTGAAAAGGGAATTTTGATATATCAGACATTGCTAGCGACGAAAAGTATTCAACAAACCGCAGTAAAGACAAAAGAGCATGCGGATAAAGTAAAGAAGATAGCAGAGCAGTATCAGGTGGAAGTGTTAGAGTAACCAAGTAAAGAAAGGCAAGGTGGCATAACAAAATTTATCATCTTGCTTTTTGTATATATGTCAAGAAGTTGGTCGATAGAGGAAAAAGAATTTTGGACAAAGGGGAGTGTTGGATGTCTGGGGGACTTTATATAATAACGTGTGGAGTATTCCAGAATAATTTTAATATAATTGTTGGTTAAATTAAAATGAATGAAAAAAATCAATGCACCGTTATGTAAAACGAAAATATAATAGTATTATACATAAAATCTGAAAACAAATAAAATAATTAAAACAAGATTGTAAAATATTAACTTTTCCATAAAATTTTTTGTACCTATATTGACTCACTCGGAGGGACAGGTGTTCGGGATTGGGTGTAATATTTTTACCATTGCGGGGCCGGTGATTTTGTATGGGATATTGAGCAGTTGGGCGCTTGGTGTGATTTATTGGGTTGGAGGAGTGACGGGGGGTTATTTAAAGTAAAAGAAATAAAAATATGTTGCTTTGAGCAGAGCGATGAAAGGGAAAATCCTTTATTGTTCTGCTTTTTATATGGAATGGTTTGACTGAAGAACAGGATAATTTAGAGAGCTAACAAGGAAGACGGCTATAAAGCATTTTGAAGGTATATATGTCGACAGGAGAGATTGGAAGTGAGAGATGGAATACATAATAAATGTTATGAAAATAGTAAACTAACTTGACGAAAATAATATTTTTAGCCAAAATCATCCAGAATACGAACTGAACCGTTACAGTGATATTTTAACGGAAAATAACATCGAATGGAAGAATGAGTCTATGCAGAAAGCAGATGTCTCGGTATTAGACGGGAAATGTATTATGGCGTTGCTTTTAGGTGCTGTCCGGTCTGAAAGATTCTGTGACGGGGCGCTGCTCTCCTTTTTTAAAAGCGGAGCGATTGCAAAATGGTTATTGAGATTAAAGGAATTAGATAGTTAAACAGGAGTCAGCCCTGACCATTGCGGTTGGGGCTGTTTTCAAATTTGTTTGATTAGATTTAAAGCTTGGTGATCATATGCAGAGTGGCTGCATGCGGAAAGAGACCGGAAGAGATCGCTGCTACCGGTCTTCATATGGTTTCCTACAAAAGAGATATAACCCATTCCTGATACTCATTACCTGTTTTTAGTTCCAGTTCTGTTATCAACTTGTTTCGAACAGCCGGTTGTTCCTGATTTGTTAAGGGATTGTACCCGACCTTTTCATAGGCGGAGTAGTACAGACCGATTCCCCTTTTTTGCCAGGAAGGAAGATTGTTATAATTGATGTTTTCTGAAAAAAGCAGTTCATTTTTCCAGGAAACAGACTGGCCTTCCAGCTGCTTTGTAGCTTCCCTGGCGCTGACTCCTTTTTTGCGCAGCATCCAGTAGCAGTGGGCATTCAGTGAATTTCTGTGAGCGTCTTCCTGCCGCCAGGAAAAATAGTCTTTCACACGCTCCAGGTTGGGAAGGGGAATCACCCTGCTGTCAAAGCAGGCAACTGTTCCTAATTTAAGTGACATGCAGGCGCTTGCTTCCCCGGCCAGTACGGAGTTGATCTTTCGGGTCTTTCTGCCAAATGTATGGTCTTCAGGATGAAACAGCAGAGATATCTCATCGCTTTCCGTATATCCATACACAATACGGAAACCGCATTGCATCAGATGCTTTGTGGTGTCGATCATGGCGTCCCGAAACCGGGTATCAAAAGGGGCTTCAAAGCGGCAGATTTCTTTTGTCAGCTTTGTAAAATTCCTTCCGTCCAGGCGGACAGCCAGATACAGTTCCGGGAGTATCACCTGGTCCAAAGACTGTTCGAAACTTCTCATTTTTTTATCCAGTTCTTCAAAATTCATTTGGTCTCCTTCCATTCTTCTATGAGAAATCTGCCCTGCTCCAGCCATACATAATAAAGATAATCAAACCCTTCCCGGTAAGAAGGCAGTTCCAGACGGTTTGAGGTATATACAATGGCTTTATCGGGAACCCGGGCTTTTCCTTGCCGGGTACGGTTTCTTTCTACGCAGTCGGCTATTACAGACTGAAAAAAGTATCCTTTTATCTCATATCCATATTCCTTTGCCGGCACAATGTACTTCTTCCGTTCTGCTATGGAGGGATTCGTATTATCCACCGCGAAGGAGTATCCATTTTGCAGGCAGTGTTCCAAAAGAAGCCTCTCCTTGTTTCGTGTATGGAGAGTATCCAGATTGATATGTACATAATATTCGGCCAGCATCTGACGATAGAAGGTGGACTTCCCGCTGGCCTGAAGTCCGATTAACAGGACAGCTTCTTTTGGTGGCTTTTGTCCGGGGGCAGTATTTAATGTCTTCATTATAGCGAATTCTCCTTAATGGGAGTATATTACCATTAAATGAAATGCGCGGCAAGTTCTTTGGAACATTTTTTACGATTTTTCCGAAAGACATTGTATTCCTTCCATTTTTAGCCTATAATCAAGAATATGATGGCATCAGGGCCGAAAGGCCCGATATGACCGTGAGCGGAGGAACTTATTTATGGAGCAGGCGGGCCACAAGATGGATCTGTCCCCTGTTTTGGAGACTTCTTATTTGACGGCACAGAATGTCCGGCAATACCGGGCTATCATGCGCCTTTTTTTTCGTGAATACGAGAAGATGCGCTTTCAGCTGTACAAGGAGGATATTCTGGATCTTCTCCACCGCCAGGAGGAATTCGCGAATTACACCATGGCCCAGCTGATCCAGGATTTAGACGCCCTGGTGGGCTGGAAGAACCTGACGCCTTTGCAGGATCCCCGCAAGGTTTATACCATCGCGGATTATAAGAATAAGCAGTACCGCTATACCATGTCGGAATATGCGGTGGAGATCGAGCGTCTGACCGTGCGACTGGAAAATCTGTTTCTGGAGTCGGGAAATCTGTCCACCAACCTGTTTCGGCGTCTGGCGGATAATCTGGAAGAAGCGGAAACCGTGGACAGGCGGAAGGGAAAAGAGATCAATGAATGGTGGAATAACCTTCAGGAGGATTTCAGACGGTTAAATCAGAATTATCAGGATTATCTGCGGGAATTTTACTCGGGGCGGGCGGAAAAGCTTTTAAAGTCCGTGGAGTTTATCATTCACAAGGATCGTTTTATCGCCTATCTGAAAGAGTTTGTGCAGGAGATGCAGGTTCATTCTGGCAGGATCGCCGGGATCATAAAGAGAAGGGAATCGGTTATCGAGAACTCTTTGCTGGAGAAAGTGGTTTTAAGTGAGATGGAGATTCCCCGTGCCCTGTCTCAGGAGAGAGAAGGCAGGGAGGAGGAGATCCGGGATCAGGTCTATGGGAAATGGGAATCTCTTAAGGGCTGGTTTCTTGCGGGAGACGGGCGGGAGTGTGAGAGCAGCAAGGTTCTGGCTATTACCAATGACATTATCCGGAGTATGATCCAGAACGCTGCCCTCATCGTACAGCTTCAGAACTGGGGAGTCAGCCGTAAGGAGGACTACCGGAATATGGTTCGGATGTTTTTAAATTGCGCGACCATGGAAGATGCCCACAAGCTGTCGGCCCATCTGTTCGGTATCCAGCAGATTGAGCATTTTAAGATTCGGGACGAGAGGGAGACGGACAGCATTAACCAGAGCGTGTATGAGGAAGCTCCTTCCCAGGTTTACCTAAAGCCTCACACCCGCACCTACCGGGAGAAAAAAGACAGGACAGGCTTTCCCGATAAATCTCTGGAGAAATTATCCCAGAGGATGCAGTACTTAAAGAGGATTGAGCATGAGCGCGTGGAGATGATGGGCTATATAAAAGACGGGAAGCTGGAAGTGGACAAGATCACGGAAGTCGTGCCGGAATCAGTGAGGCAGACCCTGCTTCAGTGGATCTCCCAGGCGGCTTTAAGCCCGTCGGGACGGGGGAGGACAGAGTATGGCCAGGAATTTGTCCTGAAGAGGGGAAAGGGAGACTGTGTCCTGAAATGCGAAGACGGCGACCTGAGACTCCCGGCATATACCTTGTGGTTCAGCGAAAGCTGAACCCCCGCCGCAAAGCGGCATGAGTTACGGTATGCCCGGAGGGTATACGTTGTGGTTCAGCGAAAGCTGAACCGCCCCGCCGCAAAGCGGCATGAATTACGGTATGCCCGGAGGGTATACCTTGTGGTTCAGCGAAAGCTGAACCCCCGCCGCGGAAAGGACTGATGATATGAGTGAGATTGTGTCGCTGATTGAAAATTACTGGATCTGCCGGGAACAGGACCGGGAGCTGTACAATAAAGTGAAGCGGGATATCCCCGGGTTTCAGAAGTTTGCCAGGGAGCAGCTGGGGTGGAAGCTGCTGAACCATGAGCGTTTCCTGAAGCTGGAGAAGATACCCGCCCACGCGGAGAGCTTTATGGGGATTCGGGAATTCCAGGAGGTCCGGGATTATGTGATCCTCTGCGTTGTGCTTATGTTTCTGGAGGACAAGGAGGAGCAGGAGCAGTTTCTCTTGTCGGAGCTCATCGATTATGTGGGGATGCGGCTGAGAAAATGGATGGAGGTGGACTGGAATTCCTTTTCTCAGAGGAAATCCATGGTCCGGGTCCTCCAGTATGTGGAGAACCTGGGAATGCTTCGGGTCTACGAGGGCAACAGCCAGCTTTTGAGCCAGGAGATGGGGCAGGAGGTTTTGTATGAGAATACAGGCCTGTCCCGGTATTTTGCCACCAGCTTTCCCTTTGACCTGAAAGAATGCGATTCATGGGAGGATTTTGAGAAGGAGCGGCTGGAGGATCAGGAGACGGACCGGGGACGTTACCGTGTCCACCGGGTTTACCGGCGATTGACTGCCTGTCCTGCCATGTACTGGGACACGGTGGAGGATGCGGATTCTCTCTACCTGAAAAACCAGAGGCAGTGGATCGAGAAAAATATGAAGGAACATCTGGGAGGGCGGCTGGATATTCATAAGAACGCCGCTTTCTGGGTGCTGGAAGAGGAGAATTCCTACGGGAAGGTTCACCCCAGGGACGCCCAGCTTCCGGAGGTGATCCTGCTGCTTGGAACCATGATCCGGGAGAAGGAGGAAGAGGAACAGTGGGTACGGGAAGGGGACGAGACGATCCACGTATCTCAGGAGGAATTTACGGCTCTTGTGACCGCCTGCCAGAAGCGATGGAAAAGTGCCTGGAGCAAAGAGTACCGGGACATGGCTCCGGACAGGGTGACGGCGGCGGTGAAAGCATATATGAAGGACTGGATGATGATCCGGGAAAATGAAGAGGAAGTGGTCATCTGTCCGGCAGCCGGAAAACAGACGGGATTTTACCCGGTGGATTTCGAATAAAAGGAGTGAAAAGGTCATGGGCAGCCGTTTTAAGATGAACCGGATGGGGTTCGTGAATTTTTGGCTATATGATGAGGAAATTTTTACATTTGAAGACGGGAAGCTTTTGCTTCGGGGACAAAACGGCTCTGGAAAATCGATTACGACCCAGAGCTTTATTCCTTTTATCCTGGACGGGGACAGGACTCCCAGCCGCCTGGATCCTTTCGGCTCCAGCGACCGGAAGATGGAGTATTATTTCCTGGGGGAAGAGGGGCGGGAGGAATCTACGGGCTATCTTTTTCTGGAGTTTAAGAAGGAGGACAGGGATCAGTACCGGACCATCGGCATCGGGCAGAGGGCCAGAAAGGGCGCTCCCATGACCTTCTGGGGATTTGTGCTCACAGACGGGAGGCGGATCGGCTATGATGTGAATCTCTACAAGGAGGTGGGAAGCGCCAGGATTCCTTATTCGAAACAGGACTTGAAAAAGGTTCTGGGGCCGGAGGTACCCTTTACCGATTCGCCGGGAGAGTACAAGGCCATGGTGAACAAGTATATTTTCGGGTTCCGGAGAATGGAGCAGTATGAGCAGTTTATCCGGCTGCTGGTGAAGGTCCGGGCACCCAAGCTGTCCAAGGAGTTTAAGCCCACAAAGGTCTATGACATTTTAAATGAGTCTCTCCAGACTCTCACCGACGAGGAGCTTCGGGCCATGGTTGACGCCATGGAGAAAATGGATGCCATCCAGAACAATCTGGATCACCTGAAAGCGGCCCAGAAGGATGCCCAGAATATCCAGAAGGAGTATACCCGCTACAACCAGTTTATGCTGGGGCGGAAGGCCAGGGCCTACATGGAGTCCGGCAGGAGGACGGAGGAACTGAAACTGGAGCTGGAAAAAGAAGAGTCCAGCCAGGAGCTGCTGATCCAGGAGGAGAGGGAGAAGGGAAGGCTGAAGGAAGAGGGGGAGCAGAGGAAAAGCCTGGTGGACGTGGAGCTGGACAGCCTCAGAGAGACGGATCTGGATCAGGTGACAAAGCGTCTCATGGACAACCGTGACCGGAAGAAAAAGCTGGAAGGGGAGAGGCAGAGATGGCAGGAGAAGGCGGATTCCGTGAGAGAGAGCCTGGTGGAGACTGACAGACGGATCCGGGAGTATGAGGGAAATGTGGAGGACTGCCGGGACCGCATAGGTGAGAACCGGGAGGAGATGGAAAGCCTCCAGGAAGTGATGGAGTTCAGGCTTCACGGCCAGGCAGTACAGAAGATGGCGGAAGAACAGGTAGATGGGATCGACGACATTTCCAGGGAAATCCGGGAGTGGAACCGCAGGATCGCTGAGGGAATCGAGATACTCCGGGAGCAGGAAGAGATGGAGCGGCGGTATGACGAGGCGGCCGCCGAGAGCGCCAGATGTCTGGGGGTGACGGTGAAGCGGGAGGCGGATCTTGAGAGACTGGAGGAGGAGAGGGAACAGGCCAGGGACGGCTGGATCCAGGGCTGTTGTGAGCTGGCCCAAAAGAATCAGGAGCTGATACCGGATCCGGGATTTCTAAAAGAACTGGAAGGAAGGATTCTGGCCTACGAGGGGCCGGGGGATTGGATGGCTATCCGCAGAAGCTGGGAGCAGCTGTCCGCTGACCGGCAGAATCTTCTCATGAGACAAAAAGGGCAGAAAGAACAGGACAGGGAGAATATCATTTCTGAGGAAAAGGAAAAGAGGGAGGAGTTAAAGAGTCTCAGGGAACAGAAGGACTGGGAGCCCAAACGGCCGGAAAGCCGGGTACGGTCCAGGGACATGCTGACAGAGGCGGGGATTTCCTGGATCCCCTTTTATCAGGCCATGGAGTTTTCTCCGGGGCTTGGGGAGGCGGAGAGAAATCTTCTGGAGGAGCAGCTTAAGGAGGCAGGGCTTTTGGATGCCCTGATCGTGAGCCGCCGCCACTGGAACAGGGTTCGGAAAGAGTTTCCGGAGTACACGGATGTGATGATATGCGTGCCGGAATCGGAACGGGGGAAGCCTTTTGACAAGCTGGTCCCGGCCCCCGGCCTGCCTGGGGATCTTAAGTCTGAGGCAGAGTCTGTGCTGAAGGCCATGAGGGAGGGGCAGGAAGATGTTTCCGGTGGAATTACTCTGAGGAAGGACGGATTTTTCAGAAACGGGATCCTGGAAGGCAGGAGCCTGGGGAGCGAACAGGCTTCCTTTATCGGACAGCTGACGAGAAAACAGAGGCTGGAGCGGCAGATGGAGCTGGTGTCACAGGAGCTGAAGGTTCTTGAGGAGCGGGAAAAGGCTCTGGACGGGGAAATTCAGATTCTGGCAGAGCGGTTAAAGAGGCTGGAACAGGAGCTGGCCCAGGTGCCGGACAGCGAGATCCTGGACGGGATTTTAGGCAGGGAGAAGGAATGCCGGTGGTATCTGGAACAGGAGCAGAGGAATCTGGAGGAGGCCCGAGGGAAGGAAGAGAGGGTGAAGGCGGAGAAGGAAGCCTGTCTTCAGAAGGTGATCCGTATGGCCAGGGAGCTTCCCTATGGCAGAACCTTAAGTGCCTACCAGGAGGCGGCAGAGA
>CAJUJV010000067.1:7970-11647 GCA_910586845.1 uncultured Hungatella sp. | reverse complement strand
GGATCTCTGGTCCCGGACCTGCTCGAAACTCCGTGATCTGAGCCATCAGAAGGAATTGCTGGAGCGGGAGCGTGAGCGGGCGGAGCAGTATGAGGACAGCCAGGACATGGCTCTGCGTGAGCTTTCCGAGAAGAAGAAGGAGCTGGAGATCACGGAGACGGCCATCAGGAAGGCGGAAGAATTTTTAAACCGGCCGGAGAACCGTCAGCTGGCCATGCGTCTGGAGCAGCTTCGGACGGAGAAAGAGAGACTGGAGGAAAACTTAAGGGAATGGGGAGAACGGCTGGCTGTGATCAGAAGCCAGAAAGACCAGGGAATCAGACGGCTGGAGGAGATGAAAGGAAACCTGGTGAAGGAGATTGGCCGGGAGACCAGCCTTCGGGATTATTTTCAGGAGGAACTGGACTTAAAGCTGGTGCTTGACAGGGGCACCAGGACTTTGAAGGAGTGCGCCGCGGAAGCCTGGGCCTCTGTGAGGGAGGTTGACCGGAACCGGGAAGCAGGGGCTCTGGTAGGGGCTCTTCATGAGAACTACCATAAGTACAGCGGAAGCCTTCTGGGCTACGGAATTGCCATGGAGGACTGTTTTGAGGAGGGGGCTTCAGACGGCCTGTCCCTGAGAAAACGTCAGCGGATCTATTCGGTTTGGAACGGGAAGAAACTGTATTTTGCCCAGTTTGTCCAGGCTCTGAAAAATTCCATAGAGGAGACAGAGCTTCTGATCCAGGAGAAGGACAGGGAGATTTTTGTGGACATTTTGTCCCGTACCCTGAGCCAGCAGCTGACGGACCGGATCGAGGAAAGCCGTCAGTGGATCCGGAACATGTCGGCCCTGATGAAAGACATGGACACTTCCATGGGCTTAAGCTTTTCCCTGGAGTGGAGGGCCAGAAGCGCTGAGGGGGACCAGGAGATCGACACCCTGGAGCTGGAAAAACTGCTGAGAAGGGATCAGTCTCTTCTGACTTCTGAGGATATCGAGCGGGTGGCACGCCATTTCCGCAGCAAGATCCAGACGGAAAAGGCGAAGCTGGAAGAAAACGGCAGTGTGATCAATTATATCGACATGGTCCGGGATGCACTGGACTACCGGAAATGGTTTGAGTTTCGGATGTTTTTCTACCGGAACCAGGGGGAGAAGAAGCCTCTCACCAACGGCGCCTTTAACAAATTCAGCGGCGGGGAGAAGGCTATGGCCATGTATGTGCCCTTGTTTGCCGCTGTCAGCGCCCAGTATCAGAAGTCGTCAAAACAGGATTTCCCCAGAATGATGGCATTGGACGAGGCTTTTGCCGGGGTGGACGACAAGAATATCAGCAGCATGTTCAAGCTGGTAAATACCCTGGATTTTGATTATATTATGAATTCCCAGGCAATCTGGGGATGCTACGAGACGGTTCCGGCCCTTCGGATCTCGGAGCTTTACCGCCCTGCGGATGCCCGGACCGTGACGGTGATCCATTATACCTGGAACGGACATGAAAGGATATTAGATGAGCAGTAGAAAAGAGTGCGGGCTGTATTTTAAGAGTCAGCCGGAGTATCAGAGGATCTTTCAGGAGATGCGAAAAAAATGGGAGAGCCTGGGGCGGACAGCCGGGACGGTGACTTTGACCGGAGGGTCCGAGAAGGAGAGAAGGGCCCTGGAGCGGTTTCTGGGCAGGGCCCTGGAGACGGAGAAAATTACTTTTTCCCTGGGGGAGTTTGAGAAAGCCCTGGGAGAGACCAGGTACGGCGCTGTGTCGCTGAAGGAGCTTTTGGAGGAGTATTTTGGGGAACCGATGGTGGGGAACCAGGAGAGAAGACAGCAGAAACAGAACCGGGAGAAGGAGTTCTGGGATGGGCTGGAGAGGGAGATGAGGGAGGAGGAAGAGAGGAAGCCAACGGAAAGGGAGATATGGCCGGAAGAAGAGAGGCCGACGGAAGGGAAGAAGCCAGGGGAGGATGCCGCCGGGGAGGTCATCGGCTGGCTGCGGCAGATGAGGGAACAGAAAAACCAGGGATACACCACTGTGATGAAGGAGTATCAGAAGTCGGAAGAGTCTGCCAGGGAACGGATCCGGGAGATTGCCCGGTGTCTCAGATTATGCGGGCCACGGGGCGGGCAGGGACAGGCCGGGGATTATGGATGGCAGGGAATCCGTCTGGCGGTTCTGGCGGCCAGGGCTACAGGCAATCCCCATGCCCTGGACCGTCAGAATACGGCGGGAACCCTTCTCTCTCATGTACTGTGCCGCCGTGACGGCAGCGAACCTCCGGAGAACGCCAGGCAGTGGAAGGAACTGTATGAGAGAAACGGGATATGGGTGGATGAACTGTCCAGCACCGTGGCTGCCTTTGGCATTCATCTGATGACAGAGGAGGGATTGCATCCGGCCTATGAGGGTTACTGTCTGAGGCGGGAGCCATGTATCATCTCTCTGGCCAATCTGGCCTGCGGTGTCCGTGCCTTCGGGGAGTCTGAGAAGATCTATGTGGTGGAAAATGAGATGGTTTTCAGCGAACTGATCCAGCGGCTTTCCGGTACCCCGGTCACTCTTTTGTGTACCTCGGGGCAGCCGAGAACCGCTGCCTACAGGCTGATGGAGCTTTTGTGTGAGGGCAATGAGAGAACTTCTTTCTGGTACGCCGGGGATATGGACCCGGAGGGCCTGGACATCGCCCAGAGAATTTACGTCGGCTTCCCGGGGCGGGTGTACATCTGGAGAATGGGCGGGGAGGACTATGAGAAGGCCATTTCCCAGGAAACGGTGTCGGAGCGGAGGATGGAGATGATGAGGAACCTGACCCACCCGGTGCTGAAAGAGACGGCAAAGAGGATACGGGAACAGAGACGGGCCGGGTATCAGGAGATGCTCGTTGGAGAGATGGTGGGGGATGTGAACTCAAACCTTTTTATGAAATCCAGGAACTGAAAAGGAACTATATTGATTATTTTTATCCCACATTGTATTATTATTATTATCCGAATTTTATTGGAGGTTGCTATAAATGCTTTATCCTTGCGGCGCAGGAGAAGGACAGGGAAGTGCTAAAAATAGATGATAAATAGGTTCCCGGATCAGTTTGAGCCGGACTTGGAGGAGGGAAAAGATTAATGCTAAATATATTTTATGGAGATATGCCGGGGGCTGTGTTTAATACAGCGGCATATTTTAAATATGATTATGAGGACAGTTGGATAGTTGACCCTTTTGTAAAGAAGATGATTTTTGACGTAGACCGGTCTGCTGTGATTGACAGCGGGGTGATCGACAGTCCTGTGCTGGGGAAGATACCGCCTACTGGATTGTCTGGCGGTGTTAAGACCTTGATTCTGGTTAAATTCAACAAGGAGAAAGTATTTAACGCTTCTACTTGCGGCGACAATTGCTCCAAATGGTTTTTGGAAATTGCCAGGGATGAGGAGAGGACCATCAATCTGCGTCATCTTATGGATTTTGGAGACGGACCTTTTACAATCCGTATTTTGAATACCAATGAGATCGTTCATTCTATGAGAGAACTGGTTCCCATTGCCGGGGAGTTTGTTTAAGGGAGGATAGGAGTAGATGAAGGGAAAACGCAGAGTTATCATTTCTACCAAGCGTCTGCGGTATGAATTTGAACTGAGAAGGAATCTCACCATAATCCGTGGCGACAGTGCTACCGGGAAAACAACGCTTGTAGATATGGTA
>CAJUJV010000067.1:0-7933 GCA_910586845.1 uncultured Hungatella sp. | reverse complement strand
TGTCAGGACCATTATGGAAGGAACAGCTGTCTGGGATGAGAGACAGTATCGTGTTTATTGATGAGGGAAATGAGTTTGTTAAATCTGACGATTTTGCCAGAGAGATTCAAAAGACGAATAATTATTATGTGATTGTATCCAGGGAAAGTCTTCCCTCGCTGCCTTACAGTGTGGAGGAGATTTATGGGATTCGGACTTCTGGGAGGTATGGGACATTAAAACAAAGCTATCATGAGTTTTACAGGATTTATGGGGAAAATGTACTGAAAAATGTTGTAGAGCCGGAAATAGTTATTACAGAAGACAGTAATTCCGGGTACCAGTTTTTTCGCGCTGCCTGTGAAGCTTACCATTTGAAGTGATAAGGGGTTTAAGACATGAGGATAAAAAAGAGAGGCAAAATTTTCTGGGCCATAGGGCTGCTGATCGTGGCGCTGCGTCTTGTGATCCGTCTGGACAAGTATGACTGGAAGGATGCGCCCTGGAGGCAGCCTCAGATATCGGAGTCACAGCTGGCAGAGGAACTGGAGAAGCTGCCGGGGCTGCTGGCAAAGCCGGAATTGGAGGAGGTTCAGGGGTTTCTGGAAAAATTGAACCAGTGGGAGCGGGAGAAAGTCCAGGAAGAATCCGAGGGGGCAATATCTCAGAGAGAAACGGGTTTTGAGACTCCTGAGGAGGCGGTTCTCAGCTATCTGGCAGGGCTGAGGGACAGTGATTTCCAAGGGGTGAGAGACACATTTCTGGATAAAGGCGAGGTAAAACGGATCTACGGTCAGTACAAGATGCTCTGCGGTATCGACAGGATTCCGTCAGACGGATTGGGCGGCAAGGTGGAAAACGGAAGCCAGGGGGCCGGGAAGTTTCTGGAACAGGTGAGACAGCACATGGAGGAGGCGGACTTTGACGGCCTGGAGTTTATGGGTTTTGTTCCTGTCACAGAGCTGACCGGGCGTGAAGACGTGGACACAGAGAGTTACCGGCAGTATCTGGAAACCGTGGGAGAGAGTGAGGGCGGTATGGAACTGGACAGCAGGGCGGCTGCTGTCAGGGTAAATGAATGCCAGTACCTGTTGTTTTTTGATTTGGCGAAGAAAGAAGAGCGATGGTACATCTACAGGCCGGGAGATATCCTGACGGATCTGCTGGGTCTGGATACGGGCAGGACCGGGGCACTGAGGCTGGATACGGACGGGGAGGCCGCCATAGGGCCGCTTCTTAGAAATAACGGGGAAGGTCTGCCGGAAACCGGCAGGAAGGACGAAAAGGGTCAGGAGGGGACGGAGAGGGAAGAAGGATTTGACAGCCCCCGTGAGGCGGTGTCAGCCTATCTGGAAAGCCTGAGATCCCATGATCTGGAACAGGCTGTCAGTACTTTTTATCTGCAGACATATCTGGAGCAGTACAGTTTTGATGCTTATGTCCAGTGTCAGCTGCCCCGTCTTTTCGGCTGGAAGGATATCGGCCTGCCTCCTGCCAATGACTTTGCCCGGGAGGCCATGGGCCTGGACCAGGAGGCAGAGCTGGAAAGAGGGGTGGAAAGGCAGGCAGTGATGGTCTGCCTGATGGACCGGTATTTGAAGGCCCCCGAGGAGGATTTAGGGGAAAATGGCCTGAGCTGGGAGGCGCTGGGCGATAAGCTGGACTGGGGTTCTCTTGAAATCCTTGGTTCTGTCCCGGAAAAGGCTTTTGCCGGTTCAGGGGGCATGAAAATGTCTCGGAGCAGCCTTGACGCTGAGATGGAGAAGCTGTATCTGGGGGCGGATGAGGTGGAATCCTGGGCTATGGGTTTTGAGATCAACGGCAATCCCTATATTCTTTTTATGGATGTCGTGGAATATGAAGGCAAATGGTACAACAGGGCTTTTGGGAATCCGGTTTCCCGGGAAATCGGCGTGCCGGAGGAATTGACGGGAATCGTACCTGCCCAAATGCTGGGAGGCTGGGAGAGATTTGAAGAGTTTATATGTGAGAATCCGGAGACGGCCATCAGGAAAGGTTAAAGGGAAACAGGGATATCAACAAGTTTCTTGCCTTATATATGAAATGATGGTAAAATAATACGGAATACATTTGAAAGAAAAGCCAGAAAAAAAGGAGGACAGGGAGTATGGAGCGTTATTCTTACAGTGAGGAAATTTACCGGAGTAATGTGGTTTTCGGCGAATTTGACAGTGACAGCATCAGGAGTATGTTCACTCAGATCTTTGAATTTTATAATCCTAAGGTAAAAGATCAGGTGTTTGATTCATTTTGCGAGGACTTTTATAATCTCGTAAAAGAGATGCATACCACAAATGAGCAGGTTTGGCGGATGCTGATCACAGACATGCTGTTTCATTATGACGAGAAAGGATATCTGGAGACAGGTACCACAGACAACGGGATCAAGCGTAAACAATTTGCTATCATGGCTAAAGTGATCATTGGGAAACTGCGGAAGAAAGATTAATTCTATAAAAAAGAGAAGCATTATAAATAAGCCTGTCCCCCTGATACGCCTTTGTGTGATCTGTCAGGCAGACAGGCTATGTTTTTACAGCCCATGAGAAGTGTAAAGGCAGGACAGAAAAATTGCGGGAAGCTCAGTTCTGACTGTGCGCTGCTGCCGGGATCTCGATCTGCACGATATAGTCCTCCATGCGGTCCGTCACGTTTTCGTTGATGATCATTTCATAGGAATACCCGGACAGACGGAGATCATTCTTTTTCACATAATCAAAAATTTCCTCGTACCTGGAAGGCAGTTTCCCCCAGTCCCCTCTGAAAAACGCCCTCACATAAGCCCCTTTCGGCTGTACGTGAAGCCCGGTTTTCGCTGTGGGAAAGGGGATCTCGATAAACAGCCTGGAGTAGCTGTCGTAATCTCCCCGCTCCAGGTTTTCCACCGGGATCATGGTCCCGTAGGAGGCGTCGTGGAGACGGCGGAGCTGGTGCTTTCTGGTTTCCGCCGTGATCATTTCCACCTGCTTGTCGTAAGAAGTGTAACGGTCAATGTCCACCGTCACCAGGCACCGCTCTTCCTTCTCAACTAAGGTGATTTCCGACAGATCCATATTCAGCAGCGTATCCATGTTCTGCCGGTAGTTGCCCAAAGTCTTCCTCACTGCCCGCAGATGTTCCATCTCCAGATCCAGTTTTTGGATCTTCTCATCCAGCAGCTTGCGCATACTCTCCGCAGAACGATGTTCCATAAAATTCTGTATCTCATCAATCGACACATTCAGCTCCCGCAGAAGCAGAATCGTCTCCAGAAGGGCGCTCTGGCGGTAATTATAACACCGGTATCCGTTAACCGGGTTCACAGTAGCCGGCCGAAACAACCCGATCTCATCATACCACATCAGAGTCTTCTTATTGACCCCATGAAGGGCTGCAAACTGACCGATGGTCAGCAATCTGTTTTTATCATCCATTCCCATCTCTCCACCATAAAAATTTTCCTCTTGACCGTACAGTTACTGTATGGTCTATCATACGATATACAGGAACCAAATACAAGTCGAGAGGAAAAAATTTTTATGGAAAATCAACACGTCTATGAAAAACCGGTAACGTTAAGAAATATCCTGGCCTTTGCCATTCCCACCATCGCCATGACCGTGTTCATGTCCTTCTATACCATGGTGGACGGCCTGTTTGTATCCAATCTCATCGGAACCGAGGCATTGTCGGCCATCAACCTGACGGCGCCGGTGATTCAGCTGGTCACTGCCATCTCCACCATGCTTGCCACAGGAGGCAGCGCGGTGATCATGAAAAAAATGGGGGAGAAGAAGCAGGAGGAGGCAAAGGAGGATTTCACGGCCCTGATCCTGGTCAATGTGGCAGCAGGTCTTGTCATGTGGGGCCTGGGGTATGGGATCATGGAGCCGATTTTTCGAGGTATGGATCTGTCAGAACAGGTGACAGAGTACTGCGTGGAATATCTCAGCCGCTACCTGGTGTTCACGGTTCCTATTTTGCTGATGAACAATTTTACTCTCTACATGATCGCCAGCGAGAAGGCTGCCCTGTCTCTCGTCTGTTCCGTCACAGGCGGAGTTCTGAACATGGTTCTGGACTATGTACTCATCTCTGTGTGTTCCATGGGGATCGGCGGAGCGGCCATAGCCACGGGCCTGGGATACTCGGTGACAGCGGTTGTGGGATTGTTTGAGTTTGGAAAAAGGACAAGCCTTCTCCATTTTAAGAAACCGGTCTTTCGGTGGAAGGTCCTTGTGAACGCGGCGGCAAACGGGTGCTCGGAGATGGCCACGGCCCTTGTCACCGGGATCATCACCATGATGTTCAACTGGACCATGCTGAGATATGTGGGGGAGGACGGAGTTGCCGCTGTCACCATCATCATGTATGTGCTCATGTTCGCCAGCTCCCTGTATACCGGGTATTCCTATGGGGTCGCGCCTATGATCAGCTTTTATTATGGAGAGCAGAACCAGGAGAAGCTGAAGAAAATGACCGTGATCAGCATGAAGATCATCGGAGTCATCTCTCTGGCTACAGCGGCGGCCAGCTTTCTCTTTACGGAGCCTCTGGTATCGGTCTTTGCCAGGCCGGATCACCCGGTCTATGATCTGACGGTGACGGGCAACCGGATCTGTACTTTAGCCCTGATTTTTATCGGCTTTAATATCTATGCCAGCGGCATGTTTACGGCTCTGTCCAATGGGATGGTATCGGCTGTCCTGGCGTTTTCCAGGTCCTTTGTGCTTATGCTCATTACCATGATCGTCCTGCCGGCAGTTTTGGGAGTCACCGGGATCTGGCTGGCCACACCGGCGGCGGAGCTGATGGCCATCTGCCTGTCAGCGGGAATGTTTTTCAGGTACAGGGGGAGGTATGGGTATTGACTTGTTATTTTTCCGTGGTCTCCCTGCGGAACAGCACCAGAGTTATGACCTTGTGAACCGGATGCTCCAGGGGAACGGGTTTCTTTTTTTTCGTTCATTCATCTGTTCCACGAGGAGAGCCGTAGCCTCGTAGGCAAGCTTGTCGATCTGCTGGCCCACAGTGCCGATGGGGAGGATGGCTTCCCGGGATATGGGGGAATTGTCAAAACCCACGATCAGGTAGTCGTCAGGCAAATGTCCGAATCTGCGGACCAGAAGATTGAGCAGCGCATTGGCATGGGTGTCATTGGAGACAAAGATCCCTTTTTTCTGACCAGAGTAAGCGGCGTCAATGTGTTCTAAGACCGTGACGGGCTGGGACTGAGCGACTTTGTAGGAATGGCCGAAATCTTTCAGAATAACCTCATGTTTCAGATGAAATTCCCGGCAGAAATCGGAAAAGCCTTTGAGACGTCCATAAGCCGGGACGTTTTCCGGTGTAGGGGGATTGATGTGGATCAAAATATCGTAGTGATGCCGGGCCAAAAGGCCTGTGGCCTGGTATCCGCCCATGTAATTGTCCGCGTTGACGCTGGAAATATACTGGTCTTCCCTCTCAATGGTCACAATCGGAATGGGGAGCCGGGCCAGTTCTTCCGAAGGGATGGTGTGATTCAAGATAATCATGCCTTCAATTTTGTAAGACAGCAGCTCCTGAATATAGCGCCGTTCCGTCTCCTCGCTTTTATCGCCTACGAATACAAGGAATTTATAGCCGAAGGTTTCATAGGTAGACAAAATCCGGCTCAACATCTCGGAATAGTAATGGTGGTACAGGTCCGGGATGATGATGCCTACAAATTCTGTTTTTCCGTTGGCCAGGATCCGGGCTACCTTATTTTCTTTATAGTTTAATTCTTTCAGAGCGTCGGCGATGATCTGCTGGTTTTCCAACGTGAGAGAGTCAGGGTTGTTAAAATATCGGGAAATCGTGGTTTTGGAGAAACAGGTGACATTGGTTCCCTCGGGTTCAGGAAACTCCAGTACGACCCATCTCTGAAGGGAACCAGGATCACGCTCTTAAATTCCAAGGCGGAGATTCAGGTGGCTCTGGAGAAGATGGGGGCAGAGTATGAGAAGAAGTCCGGGGTTCACATCGACGTCATGCCTGTTACAGACGATTCGCCCTATACCAGGATTGTAAGCCTGTACAATTCCGGCAATCCGCCTACCATGTCCATTCTGGACACCACGGATGTAATCGCTCTGGCGGAGGGGTTTGTGTTTTCCAGAGCGTTTGTCAGTATTGGAGATTCCACAGGCTGGAGCCTGTTTGAGGCTTCCTGGCTTTCCGACCCGGCAAAGGCCTTCGCGGCCCTGGTCATGGTGTCGGTGTGGCAGCTGTCAGGATATATGATCCTGATCTATGTAGCCGGATTTATGGGGCTCAGTGAGGACGTTATGGAAGCGGCTCTGGTGCTGTTCCTGATCACGGCCTGTATCAGCGGCATTCAGGTATATCTGACAAAGAAAAAGGAGGTTGAGGCGTAATGGCACAGACAACAGTTGGAGGAACGAAAAAAAAGGTAAACAATGCTCTGGCTATGGCCTGTCTTTTGACAACTTTGTGAAAGTGTTTGTCCAGATGGATTTTTTGAACGCGTTTAAAAGTTCCTTATTGTGACGGTGTCGGCTACGGTTCTGGTGACGATCCTGGCGGCCATGCTGGCCTATTACATTGTCCGTCATAAGAACTGGATCTCCAATATTACCTTTGCTCTCATGGTGGCATCCATGATCATTCCTTTTCAGGCCATTATGATTCCGCTGGTGAGCATTTACGGGGGGAACTCTGAACGTGCTGAACCACAGGGCGACTCTGATCTTTATGCACACGGGATTTTCCATGGCCATGTCCGTGTTTATGTTCCACGGCTTTATCAACGGAAATGTTCCCATGGCTTTGGAGGAGGCGGCTTATATTGATGGGTGTACCCACTTCCAGACATTTTTCAGATCGTGTTTCCGCTGCTGAAGCCCATCATCTCGACTATGGTGATCTTAAACGCCCTGGCTTTCTGGAATGATTTCCTGCTGCCTCGTTGGTTCTGACCGACAAGAAGCTTTTGACTCTGCCCCTGTCTACCTACAGTTTTTACGGCACTTACTCTGCCGATTACGGCACGATCATGGCCGGGCTGCTGCTGTGTGTGATTCCGATTTTAATTCTGTATATCGCGTTACAGAAACAGATCATCAACGGTGTGGTTACGGGAGCAGTGAAGTAAATGGAAGATGTTCTGCATTTGAGAGCTCCGGGAAACTGGCTCAATGATCCCAACGGATTTATCTATTATGGGGGGGAAATACCATCTGTTTTATCAGTATTTCCCCTACGGGACTTCCTGGGGGACCATGCACTGGGGACATGGGGTAAGCCGGGACGGAGAGAACTTGGAATACAAAAATCAGCTGAGATGTGACTGGTTCGGAAGAATCCTGGAGTGTCCGGATTTGTTTAAGGTGGGGGAGAACCGGGTGTTTATGGGTTCTCCCATGTATATCAATGAGGAGGGAAACGGATATGAGCACCATGCTGTCTGCGCCCTGGCAGAGTTTGACAGACAGACCTGCGGCCTGAAGCTTTCTGAGAAGTTTCAATACGTGGATTATGGTATGGATCTGTACGCGCCTCAGACCAATACAGACCAGGACGGCAGGCGGGTTATGATCGCCTGGATGCGGATGGCCGAAGCTGTAGAGGGGGAGGACAGGGATCCCTGGATCGGAATGATGTGCCTTCCCAGAGTTGTGGAGGTGGAACAGGGATTTGTGAAGGGAGGCAGAAGCCGGGTGTTTCCCGATCTGGAAGGGTACAGTCTGGCAGGAAGCACTCCCGAAAGCCTTAAGCGCCATAAACTGGACGTGTTCGTGGATCCTAATCTTATCGAAATCTTTGTCAATGACGGCCAGTATGTGATCAGCCATGTGGTGTACGGGCCGGGCGGACGGGTGGAAGGGAAGGTTGAGAGGATGTTTGTGGGAGGCTGATTAGTATTGTAGAAGGAGGGCTTATTTTTATGGTTGAGAAGATATTAGAGCAG
>CAJUJV010000066.1:17521-22125 GCA_910586845.1 uncultured Hungatella sp. | reverse complement strand
GGCAGATATGTAAACACAACAAGAAGCAAAAGCGGAGCAAATAAAAATGTTATAATCACCAGCATCTGCTGTACTTTTCTGCTTTTAAACTTTTCACCAAAGGTTTTCTGGCTCACAGCCGCACCTGCACTTTTTCCCACCACATGCCCTCCTATCTGTTTCCGGCCTGTTTCCTCTGACTGCTAATTTTCCAGTAAGGCCACACCCAGGGATTCCTGAGCAGCTGACCATTTGGCGTTCCATTCTGCCATAATCGTATCCAGATCTCTCGTGCCGTAAAGAGCACTTTCCAGGATCTCGCAGTCCGGATAATCGTTGTTGTTGATACCTACTTCGCTTTCATTGTTCACATCATTAAACAGAGTCTCTTCTCCCTCCGGAGACGGATTGTTGGCAATGATCTCCACGCCCTGGAATTCTGACAGAGAATCCGGAAGAGGCTCGTTCTTCAGCGCCGGGATGGTTCCCTCATCTTTGAAGATCGGAGATTCCTCCAGAAGCCATTTCAGATAGACCATGGCCGCGATCTGATTGTCCTCTGTGGCCTTGTTGTTGATGGCATAAGCATAGTTGCCGTCTCCGGATGCGTACCGCCTGCCGTCTACCGTAATGGGGAATGGCATGTAGCCTACATCCTCGGGAGAGGAACCTGCTGCTTTACACTGATCCACGGCCCAGGAACCCAGTACCATGGATGCGATCTCCCCTTTGTTGATCATTCCTTTGGAGGCCTCCCAGTCGCTGCTGGCCGGGTCGTCTTCTACCAGATGGCGTTTTACCGACTCATAGAGGATATAATACACGGCATAGGGGCCTGTCATGTCATCCCGTTTTGTAAAGGGATCCTTTGTATGGACGATGGTGTTGTTCATATAATCCGGGTCTCCCGTAGCGGAAATGCCGATATACTGATCCCATGCGCCCATGGGCCATCCTGCTGAAAAATTGGTATAGAGAGGAATCGCATCCGTGTTGTCGCTGATCTTCTGCAGACAATCCAAAAACTCATCCGGTGTGGAGGGAAGTTCCGTGATCCCTGCCTCTTTCCAGATCCTCTTGTTGTAGATCACGCCTCCGGCGGTCCCTCCGTTGGGGATCCCGTACTGCTTTCCTCCGAAATTCTTATCTGACAGGAAATTGTAGATCTGATCCAGAGTGGCATAATCCCCTAACGGAGCAAAATACTCTGACATCTCGTTCTTGGCCACAGATGTGGGAATGTAGCAGATATCTCCCCAGTCTCCCGTGGGAAGCCGCAGGTTCAGAGACTGCTCATAGTCGGTGATCCCCTCATATTCTACAGTAATGTTGGGATACAGCTCCATAAACTGCTCCGCATAGCCTTTATATACCGTATCCACAATGTCCGTTCGGTTGGTCAGGATCTTGATGGAAGCCTGGATATCCTGATAGTCCTCCCCCAGCTTGATGGTGTCGATGCCGGGGAGATTCACAGAGGTACTTTCTCCTCCCTGTGTACCGGAGCTTTTGCAGCCGGCCATGGTACCCATAAGAGTTACTGCCGTCCACAGTGCAATTAATTTTTTACTTTTCATTCCTTTCTCCATCCCTTCATTTTTAATTTTAATTTAATTATAATATCACTTTAATTTAATTTCAAGCTAAAAATAGTCTGTTTTGCAATATTGTGTATTTTGTATGATATTATCTTATATTTTTATATGTTTTGCCCAATCAAATTTCTTCATTTTTATTTTTTAAGTTATTTAATCTAGTTTTATTAACTTATTTTCGAAAGTAAAAGATTAATTGTATAGTTTTTACATGCAAAAGAAAAAACGGACAGAGGGTTTCCTGTCCGGTGAAACGCCCTGTCCGCAGTTTTCTGTATCCAGCTTTCCTGCTGTCTTATATCATTTTGTCTTCTGTCAGGAGATTCCTGACACTTTCTTTCTCCACCACAGTACCTGATACTACCCGCATATCTGAAGGAGCACAGCCACGCTCTGCCAGAGACACCACGATCTTCACGGCACACCGGACCATCTCCTTGATATCCACCTCATAGCTGGTGATCTTCACATCACACAATCCTTCATAAAGATAATTGTCAAAGCCGACGATGGAGATGTCCTCCGGAATCCGGTATCCTTTTTCCTTCAGAAGATTCACCAGTTCGCTGGCTGTCAGATCACAATTGCACGCAAATGCCGTGGGCATCTTCTCCGGAAGCCGGATATTTCCGATCTGTCCTTCCATGGTACGGTCGTCGATGACCCAGTCCCGGTTCAGTTCCAGCCCGTTCTCCAAAAGCGCCTTTCTGTAGCCGAAATAACGGTCCGTGATACTGTTGCTGGCCAGAAGCGTGCCTACATAAGCAATCTCTCTGTGTCCCTGATCGATCAGGTAATTCACCATCTTATACATGCCGTAATAATTATCTGCCATTACAGACGGGCAGGCAATGCCCTTCATCGTAAAGTCCACCATAACCATAGGCATGTCCGGCTGTCCTTTTAAAAATTCCAGATACGCTCTGCTGATCTCACCGATGATGATAAGTCCCTGAATCTGCTGCTCCGCCGCAAACAGAGGAAGTTCCAGAGCTTCCTCCCTCTCATGGCGCAGTACTTCAAACAGGATGACACAGCTGTGAAGCCCTGCGATCAATGACAGTTCCTGGTATACTTTCCAGTAATAGGAAGGGTAGGGGCCCAGATATTTCTCTCCTATGATCACTCCTATATTATAGATCTTCTTTCCGCCTGCCGGTGCAGATGCTCTGGTCTGATATCCCATCTCTGCCGCCACCTGTTTGATCCTGGTCCTCAGTTCTTCGCTGACTCCTTTCTGCCCGGCCAGGGCGTTGGACACCGTCACTGTGCTTACCTGCAGTCTTTCTGCAATATCCGACAATCGGACTGTCTTCTTCATCTTAACCCCCGATTTCATCCTTTCATTTTTAATTTTATTATATTTATTTAACTTAAATATGTCAACAAATCTTTTAACTAATTAGTTTAAAAACAAAAAATCGATGTATCCGATTCCTGAAGCCGATCTTCGGAACCAGATACACCGATCATATGCCAGGCCGACAGCCTGGTCAAAATTCTCTAAATCTTCTCATATCTCTCCACATCCGTGACAAATATGGTAGCGCCGCCCAGTTCTACAGTCATGGGCATCATCATATAACCTGCGGAGATAGACGAGATATTGGGAGCCGGAACGTTGCAGGTTATCTTCTGCCGCTTTCCGCAGGTCTCCTTGATCAGTTCGATGGCGTGATCAACCTTATCCGCTTCCGTACCGATCATCAGAGTACAGTTCCCCTTTTTCAAAAATCCGCCGGTAGTGGCCAGCTTGGTTACCATATACTGATTCTCATTCAGTACTTCGGTGACGCGGTTTCCGTCATCAGAGCTTACGATCGCATAAATAATCTTCATCTTCAACACCTCGTCTTCCTATATTATTTTGAATAATTGGTGACCCGTTTTTCCCCGGAGCTGGTGGTCTCATAGAAGATCTGGATCTTCTCCCCCGGAGCCAGGGCCGGTACACTGTCTCCCCAGACAAACTGGTAAGTGGTTCCGCCGGTAGTCTGGATGGTAACACCGGAGGGATCCAGGGAAGTAACGCTTCCTGTCACAGAGTTCCCGCCGGAATTGCTGCTTCCCGTCGTGCTGCTGTTTCCGGATCCTCCGGGGCTGGTGTTTCCTCCCGGACTGACGGTCCCTCCCTGGTTTGAAGAACCTCCCGGACCTGTGTTGTTGTTGGAGGTAGTGCCGGTGCCGCCTCCCGGGCCCGCAGCGCCTCCCGGTGAGTTGTTTCCGGCTGTAGCGCCTCCTCCTGTGCTCCCCGTCCCGCCGCCGGGACCGGTAGGATTGCCTGTGGTAGTGGTGGCCGATGAATGGCTGTTTTGGTTATTCTGATTGGTCTGAGTCCCCTGGCTCTGATTCGTCTTGGGGGCCGTCTCCGTGAGATAATCCTTGGATACGTAACCTGTATGTCCCTTATAGTTGACCCGCATCCATCCGTTTTCAGATTCCCCCGTAACCTCTATCTTCTCTCCCTGGGCCAGGCCTGCCAGTACCTCGGAACCGGTGGAATAACTGGATCTGACTCTCACCGATGCCGTGGCATACATTGTCTTTTTCATATCTTTTACCGTATATGTCTTCGCCGCAGTGGTCTCCGGCTGGGTAGCCGCCTGTGTCCTGGCAGCCGTCGTGGCTGCCTGAGTGGTGCTGGCCTGGGTAGTGCTGGCCTGAGTCTGAGCTGCAGTCGTGGCCGCCTCGGTCTGCCCCTCTGTGGATTCGGCAGCCGTCTCGGTAACCGCAGTCGTCTCTCCTGTTATGATCTCTATTGTCGTTCCGGAGGTGGTCTCGTCGGCAGCGGCGGAGCTCTCGTCCGTCTGGCCGCTCTCTGTCTCCGCGGCCGTCGTCCCGTTGATCACGATCCCGTCACCGTTGCCGCATGCCGTGATGCCTATGGCTGTCATGGCAGCCACGACGATCATCCATTGTTTTCTCATAATCATCCTCCATGTAATTTCCTGATACATTTCTTATGGCTTTTGGGGGGCTGCCTCTTGGTTCCCTTGATGCTGTTTCAGCCGCCCTATGAAAGCCGATTGC
>CAJUJV010000066.1:16044-17421 GCA_910586845.1 uncultured Hungatella sp. | reverse complement strand
GCCTGGACGATATCCATGATTCGATGCAAGCAAGCTTGCTCTCATCATGGCTGCCTCTTGGTTCCCTTGATGCTGTTTCAGCCGCCCTATGAAAGCCGATTGCTCCGCACCTTCGGTGCTCCCGCAATCGCCGCCGGTATTCGCAATACGGGCTGACGCCCTGCTTGCTCATATCGGCTTGCCTGGACGATATCCATGATTCGATGCAAGCAAGCTTGCTCTCATCATGGCTGCCGTCCAGGGCTTTCATAGTACATTATACACCACTTCTTTTTGTTTTTCTATTTAAGTTTTTATGACGAAATTCGAATGTCAGCTTCTTTCTTCCATGATCTCGCGGATTTTTTCGGGGGGGAATTTGTAGGTGTGGGATTCGGTGAGAAGACCGTTGATCTCCTGCTCGATGTCTGCCAGCTGGGTGTAGCAGAAGCCGCTGAGGATATCTGAGGCGTATACGGCTCTCAGGATCCTCCGGTAGACTTCCAGAAAACGGTTCTTTCCTACAGAGGTGTAGCCCCATCCCTCCTCTTCTTCTGATATGGAGATCCCTCCGAACTCGCTGAGGACTATGGGCTGGCCGCAGTATGGGGTGTCTCCGGCAAAAAGAGGTTTTTCCACGATCTCTCCCATGGTCTCTGCGGATTTCAGGCTCTTTGCAAAAAGCTCCTGCTGCCTCATATCTCCTTCCTCTCCGTGTTTGTAAGAGTGGAAAGCGCAGATGTCTGTATCCACTGTTTCCCATCCGTCGTTGGAGATTACCAGGCGGGTACTGTCCAGACTGTGGGCCATATGGTACAGGGCTTTTGCAAAGGCCTGCTGCCGGCAGTCGCTTCCTATATGGGGCACGCCCCAGCTCTCGTTGAGCATCCCCCAGACTACGATGCAGGGGTGATTGTAATCCCGGTGAATCACGTCAGCCCATTCTCTCATGAAGGCCGCTGCCGCCTGAGGCGTGTAGACCCAGAAACTGGCCATGGCTCCCCATACCAGAAACCCCATACGGTCCGCCCAGTACAAAAACCTGGGATCCTCTGCCTTTTCATGCTTGCGGCATCCGTTGAATCCCATGGTCTTGGCTTTTCTGATGTCTTCCTGATAGGCCTCGTCGGAGGGAGCCGTCACCAGACTCTCTTTCCAGTACCCCTGATCCAGCACCAGCTTCTGATAATAAGGTCTGTGGTTGAGATACAGTTTTCCGCCGCGGACTTCTATTTTTCTCATACCGAAATAGGACCGGACATGATCCCATACCCGTTCCTCTTCCTCCAGACTCATGGCCACGTCATAGAGATTGGGCTCTTCCGGAGACCAGTAAGCTCCCGTAAAATGGAAAGAGCCGTTGAGAGCCTTTTTCTGAAACACATCAAGAGTCACTGT
>CAJUJV010000066.1:9677-16034 GCA_910586845.1 uncultured Hungatella sp. | reverse complement strand
TCTGCTCCTGACCGCTGCACTCCACCGTACTGCGGACGATCTGTTCTTCACCTCTGGTGATCACGATCACAACCCTGGCCGAAGAAGCCGCATGACCCCTGAGCCTGTAATCGATCCTTACGGTCCCCTCGTCAATATCCGGCGTAAAATGGACCCATTGAAATCCGGCCTTCTCCACAGGCTCCAGCCAGACGCTCTGCCAGATACCGGTGCTGGGCGTATACCAGATAAACTGGGAAGTCTCCTTCCAGAACTGCTTTCCTCTGGCTATTTTCTCATCCTCCAGCGGATCTGTGACCTCCACGCGAAGATGCTCTTCCCCGCCCTCCAGCAGCTGCGTGATATTAAAGCTGAAAGGCGTCTGTCCTCCCCTGTGTTCTCCTGCCAGCCGGCCGTTGACCAGGACTCTGCAGCTGTAATCCACTGCCCCAAAATTCAGCAGGATCTCTTTGCCCTTCCAGTCCCCGGGAATCCGGAAGGTTCTCTCGTAGACCACCTGGTCTTCCCGGATCCGCTCTCCGATCCCGCTCAGAGCGCTCTGGCATACAAAGGGCACCTGGATCTCCCTCTTCTGACCCTGTACATAAAAATCCCATGTACCGTTTAAGTTCATCCACTGTTGTCTAACAAAATCAGGTCTGGGGTATTCCTCTCTTCTGCTCATAAATTTCTCCTTTTTGGGGCTTGTTTTTTTATTCCATGTTTATTACAATAAAGACAGGGTATTTCTCCCACCCATCATATCATTTATTATAAGGTGCGTCAATAATTTCTGGTTTCTCGCACCTGATTTTTTTGATTTTATTCCATTTTTACAGTAACTATCATGATGAGAAAGGAAGTTCCTATGGCTGGAAAAGAAAAAGCACCCATAAAGATCATCGGAGAGAGAGACATACAGCTGAATCTGAGCAATCCGGGCCATCACTCTCAGATCGCAAAAATCGGGAAGGCTCTGTCCTCCCCGATCCGGCTGAATATTTTAAATCTTTTGAAAGACACCGCACTGTCCCTGCAGGAGATCGCGGATATCCTGCACATCCCTGTCTCTTCCACTGCCCTGCATATCCGGACTCTGGAGGATGCCCGTCTGATCATTACCGAGACCCAGCCCGGCCTTCACGGCTCCATGCGGGTCTGTATCTGCAGTATCCAGTCTTTTCTTCTGGAAACTTTCGAGGCAGAAGCCGACAAAGTGAATAATGCGGTCACTCTTGACATGCCTGTAGGCAACTACCATGATTTTCATGTAGAGCCTACCTGCGGTCTGGCGGATGAGAACGGGATCCTGGGGGCTTTTGACGATATCCGCTCCTTTTACTCCCCTCTGCGCACCAGAGCCCAGCTCTTATGGTTTCAGCAGGGATTCGTGGAATACCGTTTCCCCAATCTCACCAATCCGCTCCTGGAGCTTCAGGAACTGGCTTTTCAGATGGAGCTGTGTTCCGAGGCTCCGGGATTTCTGGAAGAATGGCCTTCTGATATCACGGTGTCTGTCAACGGCCGTGAGGCAGCCACCTACCACTCCCCCGGAGATTTCGGAAGCCGCCGGGGCCGCCTGACTCCTGCCTCCTGGTGCAACGGCAGAACCCAGTACGGTCTTCTGAAAACATTTTCTGTAAAAAGGGACGGCAGTTACCTGGACGGTCTTCCCGTCGATTCTGAAGTCACTCTGGAATCTCTGAACCTGTCGGCGCATCCCTATATCACTCTGCGGGTGGAAGTGAAAAAGGAAGCCGACCATGTAGGCGGGGTCAACATTTTCGGAGAAAAATACGGCGATTTTCCTCAGGGAATCCTTATGAGCCTGACCTACTGACAGATCCGGCAGACAAAGGAGGTTCTGATTTCTTCTGTCTGCCAAAGCCGGTCTCAGTCATATTCTTTCTTCAGGGTAAATCCCCTCCCCCGGACTTCATTGACCTGATGGATGACAATGAAGGCCTGGGGATCGATCTTCTGTATCAGCTGGTTCATCTGAACCAGCTCCCGGTTATTGACAACGGACATGACAACGTATCCGTCTCTTTTCAGATGGCCTGTCCTTGATCGAAACAGGGTAACTCCCCGGTCCAGCTCACTGGCGATGGCCTGGTTGATCTCCTCATAATGCTCCGACACGATCTTTACCTGCATCTTTGCCTGTCCCAGGAGCAGCACCTTATTGAGCACCGACGTATAAATGAGCACCAGGAGGATCCCGTAGAGCACCTTTTCTCTGTCAGAACATACGATCTGAAGGAGGAGGATGGCCGTATCCATCACATTCATGGCGCCCGATACGGAGACTCCCGTTTTCTTGTTCAGCACCAGGGGAGGGATATCCATGCCTCCTGTGGAGGCTCCTGACCGGATGACCACGCCGATGCCTCCCCCGATCAGAAGTCCTGCAAAGATCACTGCCAGCAGGCTGTCATCAGTCACCTTTCCCAATACGGGCAGCTTCTGAAACACAGACAGGATCAGAGGGTAATAGAAGGTACTGATGACCGTTGTCAGGGCAAAGGTCTTTCCCAGCACCGCGGCGCCCACCAGAAACATGGTCACGTTAAAGATCGTGACAAAGGCCTGGATGGGGATTCCCAGCTGGTGATAAAAAAACAGGGCCAGGCCCGTGGTCCCTCCTGTGATCAGTCCGCCCGGCAGAATAAACATGACCACTGCCAGGGCGTAAGCCGTGTTTCCTGCCAGGATCCACAATATATTTTTCCACTGATTCCAATCTTTCATCTTCTCTCTCCTCCTGTATTCTCTGCTAACTGTCTATCACATTATCAGAATAAAGCGCACAAAAAAACCGCCTGCGATCTCCTCGCAGACGGTCTGCAGCCTTTCTTTCCGGCCTGTCATTTCAATTCCTCCAGAACCGAGGTTCCGATGGTGCCATCAGGCATATCTACCTGAAAATTATGAGCGATGGTGGCGCCGATCACGGCAAATGTGTCTCTGTCAGGCAACCGTCCCCCGTCTTTCATGGACGGAGAGTATGCCAGAAACGGCACCTTTTCTCTTGTATGATCTGTTCCTTTATAGGTGGGGTCGTTGCCGTGGTCGGCAGTGATGATCAGCAGGTCATCGTCTTTCAGTTTCTCCAGGAGCACGCCCAGCTTCTCGTCGAACCGTTCCAATTCCCGGCCGTATCCCACCGGATTGCGCCGGTGGCCCCACAGCGCATCAAAATCAACCAGGTTCACAAAGCACAGGCCCGTAAAATCCCGGTCCGCGATCTCAATAGTCTGTTCCATCCCGTGGACACTGCTTTTGGACTTATGGCTCTCCGTGATTCCCTCGCCGTCGAATATATCTCTGATCTTTCCCACGCTGATCACATCATAGCCGCCGGCCTTCAGAGCATCCAGGGCAGTCTTCCCATAAGGCTTCAGAGCATAATCGTGGCGGTTGCTGGTCCGTTTAAACTCGCCTTTCTTCTTGCCCACATAGGGTCTGGCGATGACCCGCCCCACTTTCCACTCATCCCGCAGAGTCAGTTCCCTGGCGATCTCACAGCACCGGTACAGTTCATCCAGGCCGAAGGTCTCCTCATTGCCGCAGATCTGCAGCACGGAATCCGCGGAAGTGTACACGATCATATCTCCTGTGGCGATCTCATGCTCTGCCAGCTCATCCAGGATCTCCGTGCCGCTTGCCGACTTATTCCCCACGATCTTATGGCCCGTCCTGGCAGACAGCTCATCCAGAAGTTCTTTGGGAAAACCGGTCTCCGTAAAGGTCTTAAACGGCGTGGTTATATGCAATCCCATCATCTCCCAGTGTCCGGTCATGGTATCCTTGCCCACGCTGGCCTCCAGCAGCCGTCCGTAATACCCCGCAGGCTCTGCCACTGTCTCTGCGTGGTTCAGCGGGTGAAGACCGGTGAGCCCCAGTCCTGCCAGATTCGGAATATGAAATGGATCCATATGATCGTCAATATGCCCCAGGGTATCGGTCCCCTCGTCATCGTACTCCCGGGCGTCAGGCATGGCGCCTATGCCCAGAGAGTCTATGACGATTGTAAATATCCGTTTATATCGCTTCATAAGCTCCTCACTTCCTGACTGCCTCTTTTGGCCTCTCTGTTCGTGCCGCCGGTCACATGGTTTCCCGAAGATGCAGCTCCATCCGTTTCCTCAGATAACACTTTACGGCTTTTGAATAGGGCTTCGAGGTCTCCCCGTACTCTCTCAGATAACCGGCGTCACGGTTGTATATGGCCTCCAGAGTTTCCCCTCCATGTTCTTCCTCATTCTTTAATACCAGCTGTCCCAGTCTGTCAACACTCTGATTCTCATAGATCTCGTAGATCAGCTCATCTCTGGATCTCAGGCACTGACCGTTAAGCCGGGCAAACCACTCTGAGAATCCGGCCCGTGTAAACTCAGTGACCTTCTGATCCGTGATCCCGGCCTCATCCATGTTAAAAACTTCGATCAGGAGAACCTGGTCCTCATGCTCTGTCCCCTTTTCCGCATAGTTCACCAGGTACAGAGTGGCATCAAAATCCTGCTTTGCCCTCCACAGGGCAAGGAATTTTCCGGAGTTTTTATCCCAGTATCTGTCAGGATGACTGGTATAGGGCGTTACGGTCCGGCCCTCCTCACATTTGAGAAATTCAAATATGATATATCCTCTGTCGGGATGTTTCTGAAGCCTGTCAAAATTAACAGCAGCAGTAACCTGACCGGCCAGCATCTCTTTCACAAAATTAAAACCGCTGCTGTCATCATGTCCTAATGCTTTACTATCTGCCATCTGAGCACCTCCTGTACTAAAACCTCATCTTATCCTCCAGATATCCCTTCAGCTCCGCAATGGGGACCCTCACCTGATCCATGGTATCCCTGTCGCGCACGGTCACGGCGTGATCCTCCTGGGAATCAAAATCATAAGTCACACAGAAAGGAGTTCCGATCTCATCCTGTCTTCTGTATCGTTTTCCGATATTGCCTCTGTCGTCGAACTCGCAGTTAAAGTATTTGCTCAGTTCTGCATACACCTTCTCGGCACCCTCGTTAAGCTTCTTGGACAGGGGCAGCACTCCCACCTTCACCGGAGCGATGGCCGGATGAAAATGAAGCACGGTACGCACGTCGCCTTCGCCGATCTCCTCCTCGTCATAAGCGGCGCACAGGAAAGCCAGGGTTACCCGGTCTGCTCCCAGAGAGGGCTCAATCACATAGGGAATATATTTTTCCTTCTTCTCGTCGTCAAAGTATGACATATCCTGTCCTGAAGTGTTCTGGTGCTGGGTCAGGTCGTAATCCGTCCTGTCGGCGATGCCCCACAGCTCACCCCAGCCGAAGGGGAAGAGGAACTCGATATCTGTAGTGGCCTTGCTGTAGAAGCACAGCTCCTCGGCAGAGTGGTCTCTGGCCCTCATCTCTTCGTCCTTCATGCCCAGGGCCTTAAGCCAGCTGATACAGAATTCCTTCCAGTATGCAAACCATTCCAGATCCGTCCCCGGCGCACAGAAGAACTCCAGCTCCATCTGCTCGAACTCTCTGGTCCGGAACGTAAAGTTCCCCGGCGTGATCTCGTTGCGGAAGGACTTGCCGATCTGGCCGATGCCGAAAGGAATCTTCTTTCTCGACGTCCTCTGAACATTCTTAAAGTTTACGAAGATACCCTGGGCAGTTTCGGGCCTTAAGTATACCGTATTCTTGGCATCCTCCGTGACGCCCTGGAAGGTCTTGAACATCAGGTTGAACTGGCGGATATCCGTAAAATCGTGTTTGCCGCAGCTGGGACAGCAGATGTTATTCTCCTCGATGTACTTCTTCATCTCCTCCTGAGACCATGCATCCACGCTTCCCTCTATGGTGATACCCTTCTCTTCCATATAGTCTTCGATCAGCTTGTCGGCGCGGAACCGCTCCTTGCAGGCCTTGCAGTCCATCAGCGGGTCAGAGAATCCGCCCAGATGTCCGGAGGCCACCCAGGTCTGGGAATTCATGAGGATGGCGCAGTCCACGCCCACATTGTAGGGGCTCTCCTGGACGAACTTCTGCCACCAGGCTTTTTTTACATTGTTCTTCAGTTCCACGCCCAGGTTACCGTAATCCCAGGTGTTGGCCAGGCCGCCGTATATCTCGGAGCCCGGATACACAAATCCTCTGGACTTTGCCAGAGCTACGATTTTTTCCATGGTCTTTTCCATTTTCATGATCCTGCCTTTATGTTTTATTGTAAAATCCCCTGCAAAAGGCCTCCTGGCCGCCGCAGGGTCTGGTAATACTACGGCCGAAATACGATATATGCGGTCCCCTCGGCGATCCGGGCGGTAAATTCATCTTTCAGATCCACCTGGCCGCTGTAGTAGAGGATCTGTCCCTCGGTCTGTACCGTGACCGGCCCCGTGAC
>CAJUJV010000066.1:0-9651 GCA_910586845.1 uncultured Hungatella sp. | reverse complement strand
GTTCTGATCCGCGGCGGCGTTCTTCCTGGCATCGGTCCATACGGCAGGCGCCGCCCCTGCCGCAAAGTACAGGGTGTTGGTGCTGACCTCCAGAGTCTCCGGATGATTGTCTTCATCCTGAGTCAGCTCCGTAAAGCGGAGAAGATGGTCTGCCCCGGCATAGGCATAGACGATAGAGGCGGTTCCTTCTTCTACCCTGCAGTCTGCCACAGCCACGGGAACCTGGCCGGAGTCCGCCCCCTGACCGGAATTATATTCTGTCACTTCTGACTGGGCCATGGCCAGCAGTTCTTCTGTATTATAACCTGTATCCGACGGATCGTAATCCCTCACAAGAGACGTATACAGCGCTCCTTCCCGTGACACATAGATCGCGCTCTGTTCCGGCGGAAATGTGCTGGTCCTGGACCGGGCGCATCCGGTCAGCAGAATACCTATGGATATGCCCGCAACGGCTATGAAATGTTTTTTCATGGTTTTCGGATTCCTTCTAAATGACTTTTGTTCCTTGTATAGGCAGATTATAGCAGAAAGTTTATCCTATGGCAACCACAAGTTCCGGGGCCCCGGCGGGACTCTCCGGGTCAGGGTTTTTGTCCGCAGGCGCCCAGGGCCTCCAGAATCTCCAGCGAATGGAACTCCCTGTCTATGTACCGCTTTCTGTTGGTGTCCACACAGGCCTCAAACTCCTCGTACACCTCCTGTGTCACTGCAAACGTATACAGCTTCTCTATGGAAGACGCCACTACATACTCCCATGTATACTGCGCTCCGCCGCTGACCTTAAAAGGAGGGTCCTGGGTATACTCTCCGTTGACGACCATGGCTTTCAGTTCAAAAATCTTTCTGACCAGACCGTTGGGGATCCTGGCGTTTAGCAGAGCCCGCAGAGACTGATATACCAGAAGCAGCATGGCGCTGCCGTCCAGATTCTCCCTCGTGTAATAGTCCGCCATCTCCAGAAAATACTGCCCGTAGCAGGACAGCTCCACATCCTGGGTCAGCTCTTCAAAATAACGGCTGACCTGGGCCGACTGGAGGGAATAGGAGTCTCTTCCCTCAAACACCTTGTATGTCCCGAAGGCAAAAGGGCGGCAGGGACCCATGAGACTGTTTCCCGGTCTCTTGGCCCCTCTGGCGAAAGCCGTGATCTTACCCCGCTCTCTGGTCAGCATCACAAGCCGCCTGTCATATTCTCCCACTGAGGAAGATCTGATCACCATAGCCGTCAGCTCCACCGGCTCCCTCATGACTGCCTCCTTACCTGTCCGTATAACCGTAATTTTTCATATACAGCTCGCTGTCACGCCATTCTCTGCGGACCTTCACCCACAGCTGCAGGTTGACCCTGGTTCCCATGAGATGTTCGATCTCGATCCGGGCGGAGGTCCCGATCTTCTTTAACATGGAACCTCCTTTCCCGATGATGATCCCCTTGTGGGAATCCTTCTCGCAGACAATGTTGGCTTCGATGTCGAACATCCCGTTTTTCCGCTCGGTCATGGACTCGATGGTCACCGCGATGCCGTGAGGGATCTCTTCGTCCAGAAGTCTCAGGGCCTTCTCGCGGATCAGCTCTGCCGCGATCTGTCTCATGGGCTGGTCTGTCACCGTGTCCTCGTCATAGTACTGGGGACCGTAAGGCAGATATTTGAAAATCAGATCCGTCATCTTTCTGGTGTTTTTATCTCTGAGAGCCGACACCGGAACCATCTCCGCAAAATCGCAGATCTGTCGGTAGGCATCCAGATACCCCAGGATCTCATCATGATCCTTCACCGTATCGATCTTGTTCATGGCCAGGATCACCGGAGTCTTCACTCTGCCCAGCAGCTCCGCGATATGGCGTTCCCCCGCTCCGATAAAAGAGGAAGGCTCCACCAGCCACAAGATCACATCCACCTCTTTCAGGGTGCCTTCCGCGATATTGACCATGTACTCTCCCAGCTTGTTCTTTGCCTTGTGGATCCCGGGAGTATCCAGAAAAATGATCTGGCCCCTTTCGTCTGTGTACACGGTCTGGATCCTGTTTCTGGTAGTCTGAGGCTTCTCTGATGTGATGGCGATCTTCTGTCCGATGAGATGGTTCATCAGGGTGGACTTGCCCACATTAGGCCGCCCGATAAGAGCCACAAATCCCGATTTGAATTTATCCTCCATAACATGCTCCTTAGCTACATGGTGTACAGTGGTTTCGTCTCTCCGAACATCTGACGGCTGGCCTCAATCTTCTCATCATTGCCCACGGTGCACAGGCTGCCCGTATCCAGGACCGCTTTCACGATGCCTGCCAGGGCCCGGATATCCCCGGGCTGTGCCTCAAGAACCTGATCCCGCTCCTCCTGGAGCATCTGGTCGGTGACGCCGGACATCCAGGCGGACAGTCCTCTGGCACCCTTGTCCGCAGGAGTCAGGGGAGTATCCATGGCGCTGATGGTGCCGATTACATATTTTGTCATATCCCGCTCATCCACGTCAAATGTTTCCAGATAATCCACGATATTTTCATACACTTCATTGGTCCGGGCCACATTGGGATCCCGGTAGGACACAAAATATCCTTCTCCCGATCTTCCGAAGCCGCTCATGCAGCCGTAGGCGCCGCCCTTGACCCTCAGGTTCAGCCACAGGTAATCATAGCTGAGGATCAGCTTCAGGATCCGGAGGGCTCCCGTATACTCATAGCCTCCGTTCCGGAAATTGCCGCAGCGGGCCACATAATTAAAGCCTTCGTTTCTGTTGCCCGGCTCAAAGGCATAATCATATCTGCGCCCGTCTCCCGCGGGAAGCTTTGCCGTAAGCCGTTCCATGGACTTTTCCAGGGCCCCGAATCCCTTTTCGTCGGCAGTGTAGCTGAGAAGCATATTGTCTGTTGTAAACAGTTTCCCCGCCACCTCTTTTAATTTACCGATGAGGATTTTTGGATCTTTCTCATAATCCCGCACTGCCTTCTCCAGAAACTGATAATATCCGATGCCCCCCGTCCTGTCTCCGAAGGATGATGTGGGAGAGAAATAGGATGTGGCCCTGGCCACCGCCGCGCTGTGGCTGCCGCTGTCCAGCTTCATCCTGGACCTGGATCTGGCCTCTCTCAGGATCTCTCCCAGTCGTTTTTCGTCTTCCAGCTTTGAGGTGGTCAGGATCTCTCCGATGATCTCAAAGGCAAAATCCAGCTTCTCGTAAAGCACTCTGGCCTCTGCCGCAAACACTCCCGTAAATCCCGGCAGATGGTCCAGATCCACATAGGATGTGACCGAAAATCCGATGCCTCCGCTGTTGAGATGGATCTCGCTGGTGAGATCGCTGTAGCTGTAATGTTCCGTATCCACATATCCCAGGACCGCTTTCAGAAGACCCACATAGGGGATGTCATCCGAAGGCACCCGGTCCGTGTTAAACAATACCTTCAGGTATCCGATACCTGCCGTAAACAGATCGTGATGCAGAGTCTGAACGCCGTGGATTTTGTATTCCTTCCACTTCAGCGTCTCCGCCTTTGTGCCGATATCCGATCTCTTCAGCATGGGGATCAGCTCCAGCTCTTCTCTGGAAGAGGGTGTATCCTGATACTCTTTAAGAGCTTTTGTCTGTCTCACAAGCCCGGCGATTTCCTCCTTTGAGAGACCGGCCTTGTACTCCGCCAGTTTTTCGGCCAGGGCCCTGTCCTGTCTGGCTGTCAGATTCTTCTCCGGCTTTACCACCACAACCGCCTCAAAAGGATTGTCCAGCAGATACTTCCGGATCAGCTCTTCAAAGTATCCCTCCTTCACTCCTTCCTTCAGGCGGCAAAACGTCTCCTGGTATTCCAGGTGCATCAGAGGGTCTCCTCCGTAGAGCCAGCTGTCCATACACTGGAGTCCGTACATGAGCCCTTTGGGCGTAGTCCCGTAATCTGCCTCCCTGTAGCGGAACTCATAATAATTCATGCCGGCTAAAAGGCTCTTCTGGTTGATCCCCTGATCTGCCAGCTTTCTTAAGGTTCCCTTGACCACTGCCAGAAACTCGCCCTTCTGGTCTTCTCTGGCTCCCTTTGCCATGACCGAAAAATAGGGCTGCAGAATGCCGTTGTCATAGCCTCCGAAAATGTCCTCTCCGATGCCTGCATCCAGCAGAGCCTGCTTTAAGGCTGCTCCCGGCGCATTGATCAGAGTGTATTCCAGGATCTGAAAAGCCACATATAATTCCGGATCCAGATCCGTCCCCACCACGTCGCTGACCGACAGATAAACGCCGCCATCCTGCTCCTCTTCCTCTGTGATGGAGTAGCTGATACAGGCAGTCCTGGGCTCCTTAAAAGGTTTCTGCTCCCTGATCTGAGAGTCTGTCTCCTTCCTGTCATAATGGCTCAGATACTGTTCGTCCAGCCATTTCAGCTTCTGGACCATATCCATATCCCCGTAGAGATAGATGTAGCTGTTGGATGGATGGTAATACGTCCTGTGAAAATCCAGGAATCCCTCATAGGTCAGATTGGGGATGTCCCTTGGATCGCCTCCTGACTCCCAGCCGTAGCAGGTGTCCGGAAACAGCATGTTCTGGACCGATCTCTCCAGCACGCTCTCCGGAGAAGAGAAGGCCCCTTTCATCTCATTGTAGACCACGCCGTTGATCTTCAACTCTCCTTCTTCATCATCCAGCTCATAATGCCAGCCCTCCTGAAGGAAAATCTTCGGCTCCCGGTAGATATTGGGGTGCAGCACCGCATCCAGATACACATCCATCAGATTCTGAAAATCCTTGTCATTGGTGCTGGCCACCGGATACACCGTCTTGTCCGGATAGGTCATGGCGTTGAGAAACGTATTGAGAGATCCTTTGACCAGTTCCACAAAAGGATCTTTCACCGGAAATTTCTCTGATCCGCACAGTACGCTGTGCTCCAGAATATGGGCCACCCCGGTGCTGTCCGAGGGCGGCGTCCGGAATCCGATAGAAAACACCTTATTCTCGTCATCATTGGAGAGCAGGAACAGCCTGGCCCCGCTCTTTTTATGCTCCAGAAGAAAAGCCGTGGAATTTACCTCCTCCACCTTCTTCTCTCTCAGCAGATCATACTGCTCCAAATCTTTCAAATCCATATCTGTATCTGCTCCTTTCTGTCCTACATATTTCCCATGAACTTATCCTTCAGTATAGCAGCGCACTCCCTGACACACAGATGGATGAACAGGACCCCATCCGAGCGGGCGCTTAAGCCGTGTACCTCCTCTATCCCTGCTTTTCTGGCAATCTGAGTCGCCCGGTACACATGAAAATTGCTGGTCAGCACTCCGACCTGAAGAGGTTTGTCCTCCACTTCCAGATAAGGCCCTGGAGCCTTTGAGGAATCCCGGCTGTGATTCTCATCTTTTTCTCTCTCCATCCTGTCTATGATCTCCTTGCTGAAGGAAATATTCTCCCTTGTATTGCCGGAACGGTCCTCTATGACCAGCTGCCGTTCCGGAACCCCGTTATATCTCAGATATTCATACATGATGCTGGCCTCGGAGGCCGGCTCGTCGCTTCCCTGTCCTCCTGAAAGGATCAGGATGGTCTCCGGATTCCTCTCCGCATATTCGATTGCTTTCTGCAGACGTTTCTCCAGGGAGTTGCTGATGCGGCCGTTTTCCACCTTGGCTCCCAGAACGATCACATAGTCCAGGCCGGACACGTCCCCGGAGAGGGCTCCCAGAAACACGAAGACCTCTGTCACACACAGGATCATCAGGGAGGCACCGAGAAATGTCAGGGCAGACACGGGAACCCACAGAGGGCACCGTCTGGGATGAAGGCGGTTATAGATCCCTCCCCCTGTCAGAGCCAGAAGAAACAGGGCGGCTGCAGGCCATATCCAGGAAAAGGACGTGGAGAACCCTGAGTAGAACACGATCACTGCGTAATAGATCAGGCACAGTACGGCGCCTGCTCCTGCTGCCCACATCATACCCCGTCTTCCTTTCTTCTGAGAATATCGAAAACCTCCACAGGCCTGTCCAGCTCCACATAGAGGATCTGTCTGGCATGGGGGGCGCTGTCCTGGCTTTCCCCCTCCTGATTTCGGATCCCCTTCACCACGGCGGATACGTTGGCACCGTCCGGTTTCATGACCTCGATCCGTTCTCCCACGGAAAATTTATTCTTCTGCTCGATCCGGCCCCGGCCCCGGCAGTCCGTCTCCTCTATGGTGCCCAGATAGGTATAGTTTTTTATATAGGTGCTGTTTTCATAGATCTGGGCTCCGCTCCCCGGCTTTCCGAAAAAGAATCCGTCGGTAAACTCCCGGTTGGTGCATTTCCCGATCTCTTCCCTATACCACTCCAGATTCTTCCGGTACAGCTCCCGGTCCTTCAGGCAGTCGTCCACAGCCCTTCTGTAAGCCCTGGTGACCGTGGCCACATAGAGCGCCGTCTTCATACGTCCCTCTACCTTAAAGCTGTCGATCCCTGCGTCTATGAGCTCCGGGATATGATCCACCATGCACAGATCTTTGGAATTGAAGAGAAAGGTCCCTCTGTCATTTTCATAGACCGGCATATACTCTCCGGGCCTGGTCTCTTCCACAACGGCATATTTCCAGCGGCAGGGATGGGTGCAGGATCCCTGATTGGCATCTCTTCCGGTAAAAAAGTTGCTCAGCAGACACCGTCCCGAGTAGGAGATGCACATGGCTCCGTGGACAAAGGTCTCGATCTCCATGTCATGGGGAATGCGGGCCCTGATCTCCCTGATCTCCTCCAGAGACAGCTCTCTGGCACAGACCACCCGCCGGGCCCCCAGTCCGTGCCAGAACCGGTAAGTTCCGTAATTGGTGTTGTTGGCCTGAGTGCTGATATGGATCTCCATGTCCGGAAGCACCTGCCGGGCGATGAGAAACACTCCCGGATCGGAGATGATCAGGGCATCCGGCTTCACATCCCTCAGCTCCTTAAAATATTCTTCTACCTGGTCCAGATCCCGGTTATGAGCCAGAATATTGGCAGTCACATAGACCCGTACTCCCCTCTCGTGGGCAAAACGGATCCCTTCTCTCATTTCCTCCAGAGAAAAATTGTGGGCCTTGGCCCGGAGACCGAAAGCCTCACCGCCCAGATATACGGCATCGGCGCCGTAGACCACGGCAGTCTTTAATATGTCCAGATTTCCCGCCGGTATCAGCAGCTCAGGTTTTTTCATGATTTTTGTTCCTTCCTGTTTCTCTTCTCACGCTGACGGCCGCCCCGTCTCCCATGGGGATGATGACCGTCTCCAGTTCCTCCGTATGTTTCAGGGTATACAGGTATTCCCTCATTCTGCTGTGGATGGTCCGGTCCCTCCGCTCTACTCCGTATCTGGACTGAACGATGGTACCGTCCTGGAGCACATTGTCGGTAAACAGCAGCCCTCCCTCAGGCAGCAGCCTTAAGATCATGGGAAGCCAGTGGAGATACTGGCCTTTGGCTCCGTCCAGGAAGATGAAGTCATAAGGACCTTTTAGTTCTCCCAGGATCTCCCCCGCGTCTCCTTCCACCAGGGTGATCCTCTCTTCCATGCCTGCCTCCTTAAAATTCCTTCTGGCGGCCTCTATGCGGGGACCGAATTTCTCGATGGTGGTGATCCGGCAGTCTGCCGGCATGACCCCTGCCATCAATAAAGCAGAATAGCCTACGGCGGTTCCTATTTCCAGAATCGCCCCAGGCCGTTTCGCTGCTACCATGGTTTTCAATAATGCTTCCGTCTCTTTTCTGATGACAGGGATATGATCTCTCCTGGCCTCCCTGGCAATCCTGCCGCAGAGCTCATCCTGGTCGGATTCCAGGGAATACAGATAATCCCGGATTCTCTCGTCTGTGATCATTCTTCCGGCTCCTCCATCCCTTCCCGAAGGATCAGTATGATCTCCTTGGATGTCATGGAGTTGTTCAGAATATAGGTTCCGGCCTCTACGGGATGCTCGGAACCTCCATAATCGTAGAAAAGGCTCTGAATAAAAAAGGCGTATTTGTTTTTTATCAGGCCGCCCCTTTCCAGGGCCGCCCCGATGTCTGCCACCTTCTCTCCCTCTCCTATGGTTACCCGCATATCCACTCCGGGCTTGGAGGCCATCCCCGAGGAGTAAAAAACATCATACCCGAACTGGTAGCCTCTGGTGGCCCCTTCATACAGAAAGAGGATCGCCAGGGCATATACGATCAGTTTCCACGATACCCGGATAATGGTTCCCGTCACCTTGTTGATCTCGTTGGTTGTATTGCTCATTTCTGTCACCTTTTTCTTTCCCGCCTATACCTCCATGATAATAGGCAGTATCATGGGATTCCTCTTCATGCGCTTCCACAGAAAATCGCTTAAGCTGTCCCTGATGATATTCTTGATCTTTCCCCAGTCGCTGACGCGGCGGTCCAGACAGTCCTGAACGGCTTCCTCCACCACATGTCTGGCTTCCTCCAGAAGGTCCTCAGACTCTCTCACGTAGACAAAGCCTCTGGACACGATATCCGGCCCCGCAAGCAGCTGATTGCTGTATTTCTCCAGGGTCAGCACCACGATGATGATACCGTTCTGAGCCAGGTTCTGCCGGTCCCGGAGCACGATGTTTCCCACGTCTCCCACGCCCAGACCGTCTACCAGAATGGCTCCTGCCTGCACATGGTCCACAACTCTGCACTGATCCTCCGACAGTTCCACCACGTCTCCCGACGACATGAGAAGAATATTCTCTTTAGGGATGCCCACGGATTCGGCCAGTCCTTTCTGAGCCATGAGATGACGGTACTCTCCGTGGACGGGAAGGGCATATTTGGGATGGGTCAGGGAGTAGATCAGCTTGATCTCCTCCTGACAGGCGTGTCCGGAGACATGGGCATCCTGGAAGATCACCTCCGCCCCCTTGATGGACAGTTCGTTGATCACCTTGGATACCGCCTTCTCATTGCCGGGAATAGGATTGGAACTGAAGATCACCACGTCTCCCGGCTTGATGGACACTTTTCTGTGGATACTGGATGCCATCCTGGACAGAGCCGCCATGGACTCGCCCTGGCTTCCCGTGGTAATGAGCACCGTCTTCTCGTCGGGATAATTTTTCAGATGATCGATATCTATGAGGGTTCCCTCCGGAATCTTGATATAACCCAGCTCGCTGGCAGTCCCGATGACATTGACCATGCTCCGTCCTTCCACCACCACCTTGCGGCCGTACTTGTAAGCGGAATTGATGATCTGCTGAACCCGGTCCACATTGGACGCGAAGGTGGCCACGATGATCCTGCTGTTCTTATGCTCCGAAAAGATGCCGTCAAAAGTCCTTCCCACGGTCTTCTCCGACGGCGTAAAGCCTGCCCTCATGGCGTTGGTGCTGTCGCACATCAGCGCCAGTACCCCTTTCTTGCCCAGCTCCGCAAACCGCTGCAGGTCTGCCGGCTCTCCGAATACAGGCGTATAGTCGATCTTGAAATCTCCTGTGTGGAGCAGGATCCCGGCCGGCGTGAAGATGGCCAGCGCCGATGCATCCGCAATGCTGTGGTTGGTCTTCACGAACTCGATACGGAAGCACCCCAGGTTAATGGACTGCCCGTGCTTTACCACTTTTCTCTTGGTGGTCTTGAGGAGATTGTGTTCCTTTAACTTGTTTTCGATCAGGGCAATGGTCAGCCTGGTGCCGTATACCGGCACGTTGATCTGCTGTAAGTTGTA
>CAJUJV010000065.1 GCA_910586845.1 uncultured Hungatella sp. | reverse complement strand
GAGGAACTGGAACTGCTGGGAGAGTATATTGTGGAAGGCAAAGATATCCGGTCCAATGAGACCATCGAAAAACATGCCCCATGGGTGGATGAGTTCCTTCCCGAATATGAGTCTGTGACCAGGGACAATGTGGATCAGATCCTGCGGCGTGAGGTAGGCCTGGTGTTTGAGAGAGTACTTGAGGATGCAGGGGTCTACAAGTGCACGGAGGAAGGACGGCAATTCTTCGAAAGATTTCTGAAGTCTGTGGGATTTTATGCAGTATAACCGTTATGGAGTATAAAACAAAAAGCTCTGAGGCTAACTCAGAGCTTTTCCTGTGATCCGCCTCCGGCCGGCGATATAGCTCTCGCCGTAAACCAGAGGATAAAGTGCGTAACACATGATCATGGAACCGATACCATCCACCACGGAGTGCTGTTTTAAAAACACCGTGGACAGGCAGACGGACAGGGCCAGTATGAAGGACAGCCGGACGACCCAGGGCCGGTTCTTAAAGCAGCTGCTTCTGGCCACGGCGATGTGAACGACGACGGAGTTGAACACATGGACGCTGGGAAAGATGTTGGTGGGAGTATCCGCCGCATGAAGGCGGGATACCAGCCAGGCAAACACGTTCCTGCCGGGATCGACCACGGGCCGCATGTCGGTGCCGTTGCGGTAAAAGGTACAGATCACCAGACTGATGGTCATGCCGGTGAACAGCAGAGTGCACATCCGGTAATAATCCTGTTTGTTTTTGAAAAAGAAAAACATGATCATGCCTGCCACATAGGGAAACCACAATAGGTATGGGATAATGAAATACTCGTTGAAAGGGATCAGATCATCCAACCGCGTATGGATAATATGATAGTTTCTGGTGACAGTCCGCTCCAGGTACAGAAACCAGGGCAGATAGATAAAGCCGTAAGACAATATCCACGCATGTTTCCAGCGTGAAAGAAAACTCTTCATAACACTCACCTTTCCGGTGTAATTACCTGACACTAGTATATGGATAACTTCTGTGGATTATAACACAATCCGGGAGCAAGGGCAAGGATGTTTAAGAAATGTTAAGAAACTTGCATAGTATTTTTTTTGTGATATACTTAATATTCGGAAATCAACGGAGACCTGGAGGAAAGACTTTATGAAAAAGAGAAGATGGACGGCGGTTCTTCTGGCGGCTGCCGTAGCCGCCGCACCGGCAGCGCTGCTGGCAGGGTGTAAAGAAAAGGCGCCAAAGGCCGGACCAGAGCCGGAGCTTAAGAGATACGACGTACAGTTTCTGGACCTGTTTGACACGGTAACCAGTATGGTAGGGTATGCGGAGGATGAGGAAACTTTCCGCAGATATGCTCAGGAGCTCTATGATCAGCTGAAGGAGTATCATCAGCTTTATGACATTTACAATGATTATGAAGGCATGGCCAACATAAAGACTATCAACGACCAGGCAGGCACGGCTCCGGTGAAGGTGGACGAGAGGATCATCGGAATGCTGAAAGAAGCGGTGAAGATGGATGAGACAACCGACGGCTACATGAATGTGGCCATGGGGAGCGTTCTGTCTCTGTGGCATGAGTACAGGACGGAAGGCATCGAAAATCCGGAGGAGGCTGCTCTTCCGCCCATGGACAGGCTCCGGGAAGCGGCGGAACACACGGATATCGGCCAGGTAGTCATCGATGAGGAAGCCTCCACGGTGTATCTGCCGGACCCGGATATGAGCCTGGATGTGGGATCTGTCGCCAAGGGCTATGCCGCGGAGATGGTCTGCCGGAAGCTGGAAGAGGATGGACTGACAAAAGCCTTGGTAAGCGTGGGAGGCAATGTGAGGGCCATCGGCTCCAGAGGGGACAACACCAGGTGGAGAGTGGGGATCCAGAACCCGGATCTGTCCAGCGAGACAAAATATCTCTATGCGGTGGAGCTGGAGGACATGTCTCTGGTGACCAGCGGGTCCTATCAGAGATACTATACGGTAGACGGGAAAGAGTATCACCATATCATCCACCCGGAGCTGCTGATGCCATGGGATGAGTATGATTCCGTGTCCATTCTGTGCAGAGACTCGGGGATGGCCGACTGTCTGTCCACGGCAGTGTTCAATATGGAATTTGAGGACGGAAAGAAGCTGATCGAGAGTCTGGATCAGGTGGAAGCCATGTGGATCTTCCAGGATGGAAGGGAAGAGTACAGTTCCGGATTCCGGGCATTTATAGTGGAGGAATAGACGATGGAAAAAAAGACCATGGGGAGCAATCTGCTGCTGGGGCTGGCGGCCCTTATATGGGGAGTGGCTTTTGTGGCTCAGAGCGTGGGCATGGAATATGTGGGGGCGTTTACGTTCAACGCCTCCAGATTTCTCATAGGAGGCGCGGTGCTGATCCCTTTGATCCGGGCAGGGAACAGAGGGAAAGAACGGAATAAAGCAGGGGAAAAGATGGCAGTCAAAGGCGGCATTTGCTGCGGTTTTGTCCTCTTTGTGGCCAGTTCCTTTCAGCAGTTCGGAGTGGCTCATACCACTGTGGGCAAGGCGGGATTCATCACGGCCCTGTATATCGTCATCGTGCCTCTTCTGGGGATCTTCATGAAGAAAAAGGTCTCCTGGAGCGTGTGGCTCAGTGTGGTGCTGGCCACGGTGGGCATGTATCTCCTGTGCATGACAGAGGGATTGAAGGTGGGACGGGGAGATGTGCTGGTATTTCTCTGTGCCGTGTGCTTCTCTTTTCATATTCTGGTGATCGATTATTTCTCCCCCAAAGCGGACGGAGTGGTGATTTCCTGTGTGCAGTTTTTTACGGCAGGCATCTGTTCTGCCGTCATGGCGCTGATCTTTGAGACCGTCAGCATTGCTTCCGTCGCGGCGGCATGGGCTCCGATCCTCTATGCGGGCGTCATGTCCTGCGGCGTGGGCTACACGCTGCAGGTGGTGGCGCAGAAAAATACGGATCCGGTTCTGGCCTCGCTGATTCTCAGTCTGGAATCGGCCTTTTCCCTGCTGGCAGGATGGGTTATCCTCGGGCAGAAGCTGTCGCCGAAAGAACTGGGCGGGTGTCTTCTGGTGTTTTTAGCCATTATCCTGGCTCAGATCCCCGTAAAAAAGAAGGCCTAGGGGTTCAGTTCTGTTCCAGCCACAGGACAAAGAGCAGGGCGGTGAAAAAACAGAAGAGTCCCAGGACCGCGGCGCCGGGAGTGAAGCAGGATCCGGGAAGCCCTGCCAGGATCCCTATGGGAGAAGCCAGTATGAGTCCCGCCACCCCGCAGTAGGTGATGCGGGAAAACCTGGCGAACATGGTCTCCATCAGCAGGGCAAACAGGTAAAAGCCGGCTGTCATTCCCAGGGCAAAGGGAAACAGGATCACTCCCTGAGCGATCAGAGTTGGAAAATCGGCCATGATCAGGGCAAGCAGCGTCCGGTTGACTGCCGAGAGCAGAGGGGTGTAGTAACCGATCATCATCAGGATCATGGAACCGCTGATGCCGGGAACCACCATGGTGCCTGCGGACATCACTCCGATGGCAAACAAAAGAGCCCCTTCCCGGAGTCCGCCGCCCAGGACCACGTCAGGCCGTCCCTGTCCTGCTTTCATGAGAGACAGGGCAGTGGTGATGACCAGAGTGAGAAAGAAGGCGGCAGACAGGGCAGAGAGGCTTTCAGGGGACCGGTCCTGTTCCGGGGGATGACAGATCCTGTGAAAAACTCCCGGCAGACCTCCGAAGATCAGCCCCATAAAAGCCAGATTGGTCTGAAGAGGCCAGGTATCAAACAGATATTCCATGGAAAAAGAAAGCCCCACGATCCCTCCCAGGATGCCCAGGATATAGGGAAACAAAGTGGTCAGGCTTTTTTTTGTCTCTCTGTGAAGATGGGTCAGGGCATGGAGGATCCGCTCATATACGCCCATGGAGATCGCCAGGGTTCCGCCGCTGATGCCGGGAAGGATGCTGGCGGTGCCGATGAGAACGCCTTTTATGATTTCGGCCAGGTAATCCATAGAAACTCCTTGTGGAGGATGTTGGTAAATTATATGACGGGAGAAGAAGAGTCATACTTGAAAGAGTACTTCTTCTTTTGCGATCCGTATGAATTCTCTGGTGGCCTGGGACATATAATGTCCTTTGTGGTAGCCGATTCCCAAGATCCCGTGAGCTTTGGGGGAGTCCAGATGATAAAATCCGGCATGGAGGAGGTGGTCAGCCTGGCTTCTCCAGCCTTCCTGGCCGGACATGAACATCTTGGGATAGAAGGTGATGCCCATGCCTTTGAGCGCCAGAGCCAGGACCGTCTCGATGTTCTCCGTCTCCAGGGTGATGCGGGGACTGATGCCGGCCTCGGCAAACATGTCGTCAGACAGGGTCCGGACCCGGTTGCCGGGCTTGATCAGGAGAAAGGGACAGTCCTTGACCAGAGTGAGATCCGCTTTCTCGGACAGCTGTTCTTTTAAACGGCCGGTCTGTCCCGGATAGGTCCGCTCCAGCACGGAATCAGGGACTACCAGCAGGATCTCTTCCTCGCAGATGGGAACGGTCTCCACATCCTCTACCCGGAAGGGCAGCATACCGATGATCAGGTCCACGTCTCCATGGAGAAGCTCTGCGTCCAGTTCTGTGGAATTGCCTTCCTTCAGATGAAGCTCTATGCCCGGAAAACGCTCCTGGTAGACGGGAAGGATCTCCGGCAGGATCCGGCGTCCCCGGGTGTGGGACATTCCGATGGTCAGCTGTCCCCTGGTAAAATCCTTGATATCGGCGATCTCCTGGTACGTCTCCTCCCGCAGGTCCAGGATCTCTCTGGCTCTCTCCCTCAGAACCTGGCCGGCATAGGTGAGAGTGAGAGGGACCGTGCGGTTAAACAGGGCGATGCCGAATTCCTTCTCCAGGTTGGAGATGTGATTGCTCAGAGACTGCTGGGAGATGTAAAGCCGTTTGGCTGCTCTGGTGAAGTTAAGCTCTTCCGAGGCTGCCAGAAAATATTCCAGATTGAGAAAATTGATCATGGTCAGACCCTCTTTCTTATATTTTCCTGTGTTTTTTTCAATATAACACATTTTTTTATGAAAAACTATAAAAATAGTTATGGAGAAAAACAAAAAATATAGTATACTAGAGGAGATAGAATTTTATTTACAGGAGGAACAGAAAATGAGTGAAGAATTAAAAGAAATCCAGGAGACCGCGGCACCGGCAGCAGAATCTATGGAGGATTATGCGGCAGAGCTGGAGGAATCTTATAAAGAGTTTGACGAGCGCCGCAATCAGACCTATGTACCGGAAGAGTCTCCCGATGCGGAGAAGTGGCAGGAGCTCCGTCAGATGCAGGCTGACAAAACCGTGGTAAAGGTAAAGATCAAGGAGATCGTCAAAGGCGGAGCCATCGCTTACTTAAATGAACTTCAGGCATTTATTCCCGCATCCCAGCTGTCCCTGGGATACGTGGAGAAGCTGGAGGACTGGGTCGGCAAATACATCGAAGCCTACGTCATCACCGTGGATCCGGAGAAGAAGCGTCTGGTGCTGTCTGCCAGGGAGCTTCTGAAAGAGCGCCGGGAAGCCGAGCGTCAGGAGAAGCTGGCCGCCTACAAGGCAGGAGATATTGTGGAGGGCACTGTTGACAGCCTGAAGGATTACGGTGCATTTGTGGAGCTGGAGGGCGGCGTTTCAGGCCTGCTCCATGTTTCTCAGATCAGCAGCCAGCGCATCAAGCATCCGGGAGTAGTCCTGAAAGAGGGACAGAAGGTAAAAGTAAAGATCCGTTCTGTTGAGAACGGCAAGATCAGCCTGACCATGAAGGATCTGGAGGAGAAGGAGAGCCAGGAGCCGGAGCGTTTTGAATATAAGAGTTCCGGGGAGGTATTCACAGGCCTGGGGGATCTGCTGAAAGGGCTGAACTTATAGGGAACTGCAGGGAGGAGGGATACGATGGATCATATCCCCAAGACGTATGATCAGTTAGAACAGTGGAATTCCCTGATGTTTTTGTACAGCTCGGCGCTGAAGGAGATCAATGTAAAGATCGAGATCCTGAACAATGAGTTCGTCCATATCCACAACTATACGCCTATTGAGCATGTAAAATCCCGGCTCAAAAGCGCGGAGAGCATCGTGAAGAAGATGAAACGGCATCACTATGAGGTCAACGTCTCCAACATGACCGAAAAGCTCAGCGACATAGCGGGGATCCGTATCATCTGTTCCTTTACGTCGGACATCTACCAGATCGCAGATATGATCTCCAGACAGAGTGATGTGACTGTGCTCTATGTGAAAGATTATATCAGGAATCCCAAGCCAAACGGTTACAAGAGCTATCACATGGTAGTCACCATACCGGTGTATCTGTCAGACGGTCCGGTGGAGACCAAGGTGGAGATCCAGATCCGGACCGTGGCCATGGACTTCTGGGCCAGCCTGGAACATAAGATCTACTACAAATTCGAGGGGGAAGGCCCTGCCTATCTTCAGCAGGAGCTGAAAGCCTGTGCAGATATGGTGGATATGCTGGATGCCAAGATGTATTCGCTGAACGAATCGATTCTGGCCTGGAACAGTCAGAGAGAGGCACAGGGATAAGACCATATCCGGGAGGACGGCATCCGCCGGCAGTCTGGGAGGCTGCGGCGGGTGCCGCCGGTTTTCCAGGCAAAAAAGGGGATCACAGGAGGAAGGCTATGAAAGTTGTACTGCAGAGAGTGAAAAAAGCGGCCGTATCTGTGGACGGAGAGACCACAGGCGCCATAGGAAAGGGATTTCTGGTGCTTGTGGGAGCCGGAGACGGGGACACGGAGGCAGCGGCGGATAAGATGGCGGACAAGATCTGCAGGCTGAGGATCTTTCCCGATGAAAACGGAAAGACCAATCTGTCTCTGGCAGACGTGGGAGGCGAGCTGCTGATTGTCAGCCAGTTTACCCTGTACGCGGACTGCAGGAAGGGAAACAGACCCAGCTTTGTCAGGGCGGGAGCGCCGGAGGAGGCCCAGCGGCTGTATGAGCACATGATAGAGCGCTGCCGGCTCCATGTGGGCAAAGTAGCGCACGGGATCTTCGGGGCGGACATGGAAGTGTCCCTGATCAACGACGGTCCCTTTACCCTGATGCTGGACAGTGACGGAATCTGAATTTTTTGTGAATTTGAGAGAAAGACTTTTTTTTAGAGAGAGGATATGCTATACTCAGTATCAGGCCTTTTTGGCCGGAAGCAGATCATAAATCTATCAAAAAGAAAGAAAAGGGAAGTATTATGAAAAAAAGTTTAAAAATCTGCATCCTGGGTCTGACAGCCATGATGCTGGCAGCAGGATGTTCCAAAAAAACAGATACGCCGGCAGAGTCCGATACGACCGCCGAAACCGCCGCCACGACGGCAGGCGGGGAGACTGAGACCGGGACCGAGGCTCCTTCAGGTCCTATCGACCCGGGCACAGTGGACAAGCTGGGCAACTATAAGGGAGTGACCTACACCCCTCTTGCAGTGGAAGTCTCCGACGACGAGATCGAGCAGGTCATCGAGAGCCTTCTGGAAGACAATGCCACCCTTCAGGAGGCGGACAGAGCGGCAGCAGAGGGAGATACGGTAAATATCGATTATGCGGGGTATAAGGACGGAGTGGCCTTTGACGGCGGAACTGCTGAGGGATTTGACCTGACCCTGGGATCCGGGCAGTTTATCGACGGTTTTGAGGATGGGCTGATCGGAGCGGAAGCCGGTCAGAAGGTCAGCCTGAACCTGACGTTTCCGGAAGACTACGGCAGCGAAGAGCTGGCAGGCCAGGATGTGGTGTTTGAGGTGACGGTAAACACGGTCAGCGAATCCGTAAAGCCGGAGCTGACAGATGAATTTATCGCCTCCAACACAGACTCCGCCACCGTGGAGGAGTACCGGAAGGTCCTGAGAGAAGAGATGGAAGAGGATGCCCGGTACAATGCCGAGGAGCAGAAGAAGGCAGATGTCTTCTTAAAGGTGGTTGCTGACAGCGAGGTGACGACTCCGGAGGAGTCTGTTCAGGCCATGTATCAGCAGCAGAGAGCTTCCTATGAGCAGCAGGCCCAGATGTTCGGTCTGGAGCTGGAACTTCTGGTAGGCTACTACGGCATGGATATGGAGACTTTTGAGACCGAGTTGATGGAGATTGCCAGAGAAGGCTGCAAGCAGAATGCAGTGGTACAGGCTATCGCAGGGGCGGAGAACATCACTGTGGAGGAGTCAGACCTGGAGCAGCTGGCAGCGGATTTCGGATATGAGGATACGGCTTCCATGATCGAGAACGCCGGTGAGGACACGGTCAACAATTACGCTCTCACAGAAAAGGTGGTAGCATTCCTGGCAGAGAATGCGGTGGCGGAGCAGTAAGGATCATGAACAGAAAAGCACTGTTTTTTGACGTGGATGGCACGCTTTTCTCCGAGACCAGACGCATGGTGCCGGAGAGCGCAAAGCGGGCGCTCCGTCTGACAAGAGAGAAAGGCAATCTTGTATTTATCAATTCGGGCCGGGTGTTCAGCAACCTGGGCCCCATCATGGAACTGGTTGAGGCAGACGGGTATCTGTGCGGATGCGGCACTTATATCCAGATAGCGGGAAAGGAAGTGTATTCCCGCCGTATCCCTCATGACCGGGGAAAGGCTGTTAAGGAAGCCATCATCCGTTTCGGGTTTGACGGCGTGCTGGAGGGAAAGGAGAGCTGCTATTTTCAGAAAGGCGATTCCAGGATCCCGAAGGTCAGGGAGCTGAAGGCTCATATGACGGAAGGCGGCCACTGCAGCCCTTACGGCTGGGATGAGGACTGCTATGAGTTTGACAAATTCTGTGTCATGGCAGACGGACTCAGCGACAAAAAGGGCCTGTTTGACTTTTTAAAAGAAGATTTCCAGGTGATCGACCGGGGCGATGATTTCTATGAGTGCGTGCCTCTGGGCCACAGCAAGGCCACGGCCATCGAGATGGTCCTGGAACGGTCGGGCATCGGCCTGGACGATGCCTGGGTCTTCGGAGACAGCAGCAATGATCTTGATATGTTTCTCTGTGTCAGAAACTCCGTACTTATGGGAAAGCATGATAAGGTTCTGGAACCTTATGCTGCTTTTGTGACCAGGGATGTAGAAGAAGACGGAATAGAGTATGCGATGAAAAACCTGGGACTTATCTAAGACCCGGGTTTTTGGTTCGCGGAAAGCAGGTATGATATGGGATTTTCTCTGGAAGTAAATGTGTCGGTGATCGCTGTTTTTTTGCAGGGGCTGTTCAGTTTCTTTTCTCCCTGCGTCCTTCCGATCCTGCCTCTGTATATCGGTTATCTCTCGGGCGGGACAGCGGTGAGAGGGGAAGACGGCAGGATCTTTTATAAAAAAAGCAAAGTCATGATCCATACTGTGTTTTTTGTGGTGGGAGTCAGCTTTGCCTTTTTTGTTCTGGGATTTGGAGTCTCTGCCATGGGGACCTTCTTTCGGTCCGGACAGATGATATTTGCCCGTCTGGGAGGGATCCTGGTGATGCTCTTCGGACTGTATCAGCTGGGAGTCTTCGGACAGCCGGGGATCCTGGGAAAGGAGCACAGGCTGGTGCTGCCTGTGGATAAGATGGCCATGTCGCCGTGGACCGCCTTTCTCATGGGATTTACCTTCAGCTTTGCCTGGACTCCCTGCGTGGGGCCTGCCCTGGCCAGCGTCCTTCTCATGGCCGCATCGGCCGGTTCCAGAGCAGCGGGATTTCTTTTTATAGGAGTTTACACTCTGGGATTTGTGCTGCCTTTCCTGGCAGCAGGGCTGTTTACCACCTCTCTGCTCCGGCTGTTTAAGAACCACATGTCAGTGGTAAACTATACGGTAAAGCTGGGAGGCGTGCTGTTGGTAGTACTGGGACTTCTCATGGTCACGGGAAAGATGAATGAGGTCAGCAGTTCCATCGCCGGTCTGTCGGCGGAGAGCACTCAGGAGCCGGGGCAGGAAAGTTCTTTGGATGAGGCCGGATCCGGCAAAAGCAGCTCCCGGGATCCGGGAGAAGGCACAGGCGGATCCGGAGAGGACAGCCCCGGGGAAGACGGTTCCGGGAATCCGGGAGAGGGAAAAGATCCGGCAGGATCCGGAGAGGACACCTCCCGGGATCCGGAGGAGAGCAGTGAATCTGAACAGGAACCGGATAAGATTCCGGCCCCGGATTTTGAACTGGAGGATCAGTTCGGCCAGGTTCACCGGTTGTCCGATTATAAGGGCAAGACCGTATTCTTAAATTTCTGGGCCACATGGTGTCCGCCGTGCCGGGCGGAGATGCCGGATATCCAGAAGCTGTATGAGGAGTATGACACAGAGGGAGACGAGGCCGTGATCATCCTGGGAGTGGCGGGCCCCAATATGGGCAATGAGAAATCCGCGGAGGATATTGCCGCATTTCTGGACGAGAACGGATATACTTATCCGGTGGTTATGGACACGACGGGAGACTTATTCACAGAATACGGGATTTATGCATTTCCCACTACTTTTATGATCGACAGGGAGGGCAATGTGTTCGGCTACGCCTCAGGACAGCTTTCCTATGACATGATGAAAGACATTATCACACAGACCATGGAAGGGAAGAGACGGAAGTAACAAGAGGGAATCCGGGGAAAGGCGCTATGGGAAGAAAGACTAAGATGACGGCGGCTGTGCTGGCCATGGCTCTGGTTCTGACCGGATGCGGCAGAGGAGGAGCGAGCCGGGAGACAGAGCCGGACCAGGGGCAGAATCGGCTGAAGGTGGCGGCCACGCTGTTCCCGTATTACGATTTTACGCGACAGATCGCAGGAGATTTGATAGACTTGGAATTGATCGTTCCTGCAGGCATGGACAGCCACTCTTTTGAACCTACGCCTGCAGATATGAAGAAACTTCAGGAGGCGGATGTGGTGATCTGCAACGGAGGCGTTATGGAGCACTGGGTCAGCCAGGTACTGGAAGCGGCGGGGCGGCCGGATATGACGGTTGTGGTTATGATGGATCATGTGCAGGCCGTGGAGGAAGAGACCGTGGAGGGTATGGAGGAAGGAAGCCATGACCACGATCACCACGGTGCGGAGTCTGTCGGGGAAAACGTACATGAGGACCGGGACCACAAAGGACAGGGGGTCCACGATGACGGCCGGGAACAGCATATCGAGTACGACGAGCACATCTGGACATCGCCGGTGAATGCCATAAGCTGCGTAAAAGTGATCGCAGAGGCTCTGATTCAGGCAGACCCTGACCATTGCGAGGAATACGAGGCGGGACGGGACAGGTATGTGAGAGAACTGGAGGACATCCACGAGGGATTTCTCAAGGTGGCTGCCGGCAGAAAGAGAAATCTGATCATTGTGGGAGACAGGTTTCCCTTCAGGTATCTGGCAGACGAGTACGGATTCGAGTACAGGGCGGCGTTTTCCGGCTGCAGCACGGATACAGAACCCAGTGCCAGGACCATCGCATACCTGATCGATAAGACCAGGCAGGAGCATCTGCCGGCAGTCTACTATCTGGAACTGAGCAGCCACAGAGTGGCGGAGATCATCGGAGAAGAGACCGGGGCCAGGCCTCTGCTGCTTCACTCCTGCCATAATGTGACCAGGAAAGAGCTGGAAGACGGGATAACCTATGCAGACCTGATGAGGCAGAACATCGAAAATTTGAGAAAAGGATTGGACGAATGAGTGCATTGATAACATGCAGCCACGTGGATTTTGGATATGAGAACCAGGATGCGGTCATTGATCTGACCATGGATGTGGAGGAGGGCGAGTACCTCTGTGTGGTGGGAGCCAACGGTTCCGGAAAAAGCACTCTGGTAAAAGGACTTTTGGGGCTGCTAAAGCCTACAGGCGGAAGCCTGGTGGTGTCGGAGGAACTGAAAAAGACAGGGATCGGCTACCTGCCTCAGCAGACCGTGGCACAGAAGGATTTTCCTGCCACAGTCTGGGAGGTAGTCCTGTCCGGCGCTCTGGGAAGATCGGGTAACCGGCCTTTTTACGGGAAGATGGAGAAGGAGACGGCCATAGCCGCCATGGAGAAGCTGGGGATCTGTCAGCTGAGACAGCGCTGCTACAGGGAACTATCAGGAGGCCAGCAGCAGAGGGTCCTCATAGCCAGAGCCCTGTGCGCTGCCAGAAAGATGCTTATCCTGGACGAGCCTGTCACCGGCCTGGACCCGTCGGCTATCCAGGACTTTTACAGTCTCATCAGGCGGCTCAACCGGGAAGGGGTCACGATCTTCATGGTGACTCATGACGTGGCCAATGTGGCGGGACAGGCCGACCGGATCCTCCATCTGCAGCAGAAGATCCTGTTTCTGGGGCCGCCGGAGGAATACAAAAAGACGCCGGAGGGCCGTCGTTTTCTGGGAGGTGAATCCATATGAAGCTGATCCTGGAGATGTTATCCTATCCCTTTCTTCTCCGGGCCTTTGCAGGAGGGATCCTGATCTCGCTGTGTGCGGCTCTTCTGGGAGTCAGCCTGGTGCTGAAACGATATTCCATGATCGGGGACGGCCTGTCCCATGTGTCCTTCGGGGCCCTGTCCGTGGCCATGGCTGCAGGCTGGGCGCCTCTGGGCGTGTCGGTCCCTGTGGTGGTGGCAGCGGCGTTTTTCCTGCTGAGGATCACGGAGAACAGCAGGGTAAAAAGCGATGCGGCTATCGCCATGATCTCCGCAGGCGCTTTGGCAGTGGGGATCGTGGTCACGTCCCTGACTACCGGCATGACTACGGATGTGAGCAGCTATATGTTCGGAAGCATCCTGGCCATGAGTCCGTCTGACGTGAAACTGGCGGCGGCCCTCTCGGCAGTGGTGCTGTTTCTCTTTGTGTTCTGCTACAACAAGATGTTTGCGGTGACCTTTGACGAGAACTTTGCCAGGGCGGCAGGGGTCAGAGTATCCTTTTACAAGATCCTGACGGCAGTGCTGACGGCGGTGACCATCGTGGTGGGGATGCGGATGATGGGAGCCATGCTGATCTCCAGTCTGATCATCTTTCCGGCCCTGACATCCATGGGGCTGTTTAAAAGCTTCCGGGCAGTGGTCCTGTCTTCCGGAGCAGTGTCCATGGTCGCTTTCTGCGTGGGGATGGTGGTTTCCTACCGGTTCTCCATCCCTGCCGGCGCCAGCGTGGTCCTGGTAAATATAGGGGCCTTTGGGGCGTTTCGGGTTCTGGAGAAGATCAGGACGGTCTGGGGAAAGAGGAGGGAGGAATGAGATGAAAGAGAAAAACGGCGCAGGACCGGCAAAGAGAAGACGGTCCATGGGCCAGACACAGTTTCTTGCGTTTGGATTTTTTGTACTTATCATGACGGGAACTCTGTTGCTGATGCTGCCTTTTTCCAGCAGAGACGGCCGCAGCATGGATTTTCTGGGGGCGCTCTTTACGGCTACCAGCGCTTCCTGTGTTACGGGGCTTGTGGTGGCAGACACCTGGACTCAGTGGAGCCTCTTCGGCCAGCTGGTGATCATCACCATGATCCAGATCGGAGGCCTGGGATTCATCACCATCGGCGTCTATGTGTCCATCCTTCTGAGAAGAAAGATCGGGCTGAAGATGAGAGGGCTTATGCAGGAGAGCACCAGCGCCCTGAATATCGGAGGCATCGTAAGGCTGGCCAAAAAGATCATCATAGGCACGATTCTGTTTGAGGGCGGCGGGGCGCTGCTTCTGGCCATCCGGTTCATCCCTCAGTATGGGTTTCTGAGGGGGATCTTTTACAGTATCTTTCATGCGGTGTCTGCATTCTGCAATGCCGGGTTTGACCTTATGGGGCACACGGGACAGTATAACTCCCTGTCTGTCTACTACGACGACTGGCTGGTGAACCTGGTGATCATGTCCCTCATCATCATCGGGGGAATCGGGTTTGTGGTGTGGGATGACATCAGCAAAAAAAAATTACATTTCAGCAGATACCTTCTCCAGACCAAGATCGTGCTGATCACCACGGCGGTCCTGGTGTTCGGAGGCGGGCTGGCTTTTTACCTGCTGGAGAAAGATCTTCTCATGGCGGATATGGATACAAGCGGCAGGATTCTGTCATCTCTGTTCAGCTCCGTCACGGCAAGAACGGCAGGATTTAATACCATAGACACGGGAGCTCTCTCCGACGGGAGCAAACTTCTGACCATTATCCTCATGTTTATCGGAGGAAGCCCGGGGTCTACGGCAGGAGGCATCAAGACCACCACGGTGGTGGTGCTGTTTCTGTTCGTCAACTCCAGTATCCAGAGGACCTACGGGGTCAACGCCTTCGGCCGGAGGCTGGATGACGAGGCCATCAGACAGGCCAGCTCCGTGCTGACCATCAATCTGTTTCTGGCTCTGGGAGTTTCCCTGGTGATCATGGGGGTGCAGAATCTGTCCATGTCGGATACATTGTTTGAGACGTTTTCCGCCATAGGAACCGCAGGGATGACCACGGGGATCACCAGAGACCTGGTGCCGCTGTCCAGATTTCTGATCATATTGTTAATGTACTGCGGCAGGATCGGCAGCATGTCCTTCGCCCTTTCCTTTACGCAGCAGAAACGGATCACCAAAGTTAAGAATCCCATGGAACAAATCAGTGTAGGATAGGAGGAACACAAGTATGAAATCAATGTTGATCATCGGGATGGGACGGTTCGGCCGCCATCTCTGCAAGAATCTGGCGGATCTGGGCAATCAGCTGATGATCGTGGATCAGGTGGAGGAGAATCTGGAGGAGATGCTTCCCTATGTGGTCAGCGCCAAGATCGGAGACTGTACCAATGAGAATGTGCTTAGGACACTGGGGATCGACAACTTTGACGTGTGCTTTATCTGCATCGGAACGAATTTTCAGAGCAGTCTGGAGATTACCAGCATGGTGAAAGAGCTGGGAGGCAAATATGTGGTCAGCAAGGCCAACCGGGATATCCACGCCAAATTCCTTCTCAGGAACGGCGCGGATGAAGTGATCTACCCGGACCGGGACATCGCAGAAAAGATCGCCATGCGCCACAGCGCCAACCATGTGTTTGACTATATCGAGCTGACGGACGAGTACTCGATCTATGAGACTCCTCCTCTTCCCCAGTGGGTGGGGAAGAGTCTGAAGGAGTCGGATATCCGCAACCGCCATCACATCAATGTGCTGGGGACCAAGAGAGGCGAGGAAGCCAACCTGATGCCGCCGGCGGACTATATTATCCGGTCTGACGATCATATGATGATCATCGGAAAGAAGACGGATATCGACAAACTGCTGGAAGATATGAAATAGCAGGCTGTCAGTTCTCCGCCACGGAGTTTCCCAGAGCCTTTATGACAAAGAGAGTTCCCGTCATGAGAAGGACGCCTACGGGCAGTGCGATCCAGGGAGTCTGGACAAATCCGGCCACGATGTAGGTGACAAAGGACACTGCGGCGGCGGTGACTGCGTAGGGCAGCTGGGTCATGACATGGTTTACATGCTCGCACTGGGCTCCGGCAGAAGCCATGATGGTAGTGTCGGAGATGGGAGAACAGTGATCTCCGCAGACGGCTCCGGCCATACATGCAGAGATGGAGATGATCATCAGCTGAGGATTGCTGTTCTCAAATACGGCTACCACGATCGGGATCAGGATGCCGAAGGTACCCCATGAAGTTCCTGTGGCGAAGGCCAGCAGACAGCCTACAACAAAGATGATGGCAGGCAGGAAATTGAGGAAGCCTTTGGCTCCGGATTCCACCACGGAGGCTACATATACGTCTGCTCCCAGACTGTCGGTCATAGCCTTCAGGGTCCAGGCAAAGGTAAGGATCAGGATAGCCGGCACCATGGCCTTGAAGCCTTCGGGAATACAGGCCATGCAGTCGGAGAAGCTTAAGACCCGGCGCAGCTGATACAGGCCGATGGTGATGACCAGGCCGAAGAAACTGCCGAAGGTCAGTCCCAGAGAAGCGTCGGACTGAGAGAAAGCGGTGACGAAATCTTCTCCCTGGAAGAATCCGCCGGTGTAGAGCATCCCGATGACGCAGCAGATGATCAGGGAGACGATGGGGATCAGAAGATCTATGACTTTGCCCCTGGTCTGGGCCGTCTCTTCTTTTACCCCGCCGTAAGGACGGCCGGGAGTCGTGAACAGATCGCCTTTTACGGCATTCATCTCATGGGTTCTCATGGAGCCGAATTCTACTTTCATGAGGACCATTCCCACCATCATCACAATCGTAAGGATCGCATAGAAGTTGTAGGGGATCGCCCGGATAAAGATGGAGAAACCGTCTTCTCCCTCCACAAAACCGGTGACGGCGGCGGCCCAGGAGGAGATCGGTGCAATGATACATACCGGGGCCGCGGTGGCGTCGATCAGGTAGGACAGCTTTGCCCTGGAGACTTTAAATTTGTCCGTCACAGGTCTCATGACGCTTCCCACGGTCAGGCAGTTAAAATAATCGTCGATAAAGATCAGGACGCCTAAGAGGATGGTAGCCAGCTGGGCTCCCACCCGGCTGTGGATCCGCTCGGCGGCAAATTGTCCGAAGGCCGCAGAACCTCCGGCCCTGTTCATCAGACTTACCATGGCTCCCAGGATCACCAGGAATACCAGGATGCCCACATTATAGCTGTCGGACAGGACGCCGATGATGCCTGTCTCAAAAATATGGGTGATGGTTTTCTCAAACTGGAAACCGGAGTAGAGAAGGCCTCCCATGAGAATCCCCACAAACAGGGAGCTGTAGACCTCCTTGGTGATGAGGGCCAGGCCGATGGCCACTATGGGCGGGATCAGGGCCCAGAAGGTGGAATAGACGGCAGGTTCATAGACGGCCTCACCCTCTGAGGCCAGGGCGGTCAGGGTACATGCCATGGTCATGATCAGGACCGCTTCCAGGATCAGCAACACTTTTTTTCTTGCAGAATACATGATCGTTCTCCTTTGTTATGATAGAATGTAAAAACACCACAAACAGCGGCAGTGCAGCGTCTGTGGTGTAGTTTCGGTCAGATCAGAGGGATCCTGCAGTACAGATAGCGCTCCACATATGTGACAGTACGCCGCATGTTATGCGTCGTCCCAGAACCTCCGGCCGGACCGGCCAAAAGACCCTTCGGCAGAAATCCCCTTTCTCAGGAAACGGCGGTCCGGCCTCTTCTGTCCTGATACTCTTGAATTCTGCACCTCTATCATGTTACGGTTTGCGGTTGTTTATTACCGGTTCCCTATTCTACCATGGTTTTGGGAAAAAGAAAAGAGGAATTTGACGGCAGTTGTATTTTCTGTCAAACCGTGGTAGAATTTTTGCATTGCCTAAAAAAGACTGGAGAAAGGAGCTGTTTTATTTGGAAGAAAACGAGAAGATACTGATGTTTGAGAAGATGCCCATCCCCCGGGCCATAGCGAAGCTGGCTGTTCCTACGATTTTAAGCTCTCTCGTCATGGTGATCTACAACATGGCGGATACTTATTTTGTGGGAATGCTCAACGATCCTGTGCAGAATGCGGCCGTAACACTGGCTTATCCGGTGCTTCTGGCCTTTAATGCGGTGAACAACCTGTTCGGCGTTGGAACTTCCAGTATGATGAGCCGGGCCATGGGGAGGAAAGATTATGAGACCGTAAAACGCAGTTCGGCCTTCGGATTCTACTGCGCCCTGTTCAGCGGGATCCTGTTTTCTCTCATGTGCACCATATTTAAAAATCCTCTGCTGACCATGCTGGGAGCCGACGAGATGACCAGAACCGCGACGGACAATTATATGTTATGGACCGTAAACTGGGGCGCCGCTCCGGCGATCTTAAATGTGGTCATGGCCTATATCGTCCGGTCCGAAGGATCGTCTCTTCATGCCAGTGTGGGAACCATGAGCGGCTGTGTGCTGAACATGATCCTGGATCCCATCTTTATCCTGCCGTGGGGGCTGAATATGGGGGCCGCAGGAGCAGGACTTGCTACCTGTCTGTCCAACTGTTTTGCATGCGGATATTTCTTCGTGCTGCTGTATGTCAAGAGAAAGCATACTTTTGTCAGCATCAACCCGCGGAAATTCGGATTTCAGCATGCTATTGTCCTGGGAGTCTGCGCGGTAGGGATCCCGGCCTCTATCCAGAATCTTCTGAATGTGACGGGAAGTACTATCCTGAATAATTTTACATCTTCCTACGGAGCCGATGCGGTGGCCTCCATGGGGATTGCTCAGAAGATCAACATGGTGCCTTTCCAGATCGCTCTGGGATTTTCCCAGGGAATTATGCCTCTGATCAGCTACAATTATTCCAGCGTGAACCACAAGAGGATGAAAGATACCATCCTGTTTGCCCTCCGTCTGATGCTCCCGGCCATGATCGCGGTATCTGCGTGCTACTATGTGTTTGCCGGCGGACTGATCCGTCTGTTCATGGACAACGAGACGATCGTGGCTTACGGAACAAGATTTTTGCGGGCATTGTGCCTGGCTCAGCCGCTGATCTACATGGATTTTCTGGCAGTAGGCGTGTTCCAGGCCCTGGGACTGGGTAAAAACGCCCTGATCTTTGCCATCATGAGAAAGATTATCCTGGAGATCCCGGCCCTGTTTATCCTGAACCGTCTGTTCCCCCTTTACGGACTTCCCTACGCCCAGCCTGCGGCAGAGATGGTACTGGCCATAGCGGCGGCATTTATGTTGAAAGGCATCTTTCAGAGGACTCAGAAAGAGACCGAGACATAGAGAGGGGTCCCCTTATTGAGAAAAATTTATCAATAGGGGGACTTGACATTTTCCAAATGTTAGCTTATGATAACTAAGAAAATGATAATCAATATCAAAAAAGGAGGCGGCGATATGCCTTTAGCCATGGCCATAGAAGGCGAGACGAGAACCATTATCGATTTTAAGGGACAGGAGGAGTTAAAGCGGCATCTCCAGGATCTTGGCTTTATCAGGGGGGAGAAAGTCCGTGTAGCAGGAGAGAACGCAGGAGGGATGATCCTTGTGGTAAAAGGTGTGAAAGTGGCTTTGAACAGAGGACTGGCACACAGGATCATTGTAGAGGACTGATCATTTTGCAGGAGGATAAGAGGATGACATTGAGAGATCTGAAACCGGGACAGACAGGGCGGGTAACTGCCGTGGGCGCCGAAGGCGCCATGAAGAGGAGGATCATGGATATGGGGGTAACTCCGGGAGTGGAGATCAGAGTGATCAAAACAGCTCCTCTGGGAGATCCCATAGAGGTCAATGTGAGGGGGTATGAGCTGAGCCTCAGAAAGGATGAAGCGGCCCGGATACGGATAGAGCAGTAATACGGGAAAGAGACCGGTCCTCCGGAGGCAGAAAACCATCTGTCTGTCCACGGAGGTTAGCTATAACTAACTAAGAGGAGAATGAAAAAGATGAGCATAACAATCGCCCTGGCAGGCAATCCAAACTGTGGCAAGACCACTTTATTCAACGAGATCACAGGGGCCAGACAGCATGTGGGAAACTGGCCCGGTGTTACGGTGGAGAGAAAAGACGGTATCTATAAGAAGAACAGGGAAGTGACTATCGTGGATCTTCCTGGCATCTATTCCCTGTCCCCCTATTCGGCAGAGGAGATTGTGGCAAGAGACTACATAATAAAGGAAAAGCCGGATGCGGTCATCAATATTGTGGACGGAACCAGCATTGAGAGGAATCTGTATCTGACACTGCAGATCATGGAGACCAGGATCCCCATGGTGGTGGCCATAAATATGATGGATGAAGTGGAGGCAAAAGGGGACCGGGTAGACTGTCAGAAGCTTTCCCGGATCCTGGGAGTCCCGGTGATCCCTGTGGCGGCCAGGACCGGAAAAGGTCTGAAGGAACTGATGGAAGCAGCCGTAAGCACGGCTGAAAACCGCCAGAAATCCCGGGAACCGGAGAGTTTTGACGAGAAGTTAGTCTCTGCTATCTCATCTGTTGCCCATGCCCTGGGAGACGGTGATCCGGAAGAAAACAGATGGAAAGCCATTAAGCTGCTGGAAAATGACGAGATCATCCAAAGAACCGTTCCGTCTGATAAATGGGCGGCCGTGGAGGATCTGGTAAAGGCTGCCAATAAAGCGGCGGGCGGAGATGCGGAGGCAGGGATCGCCGACAGCCGTTATCAATATATTGCCAAACTGGTAAAAGAGTGTGTGGAGAAAAGCCAAAAAGGCCGTCAGGAAACAAGATCCGACAAGCTGGATAAGATTCTGACCAACCGGATCCTGGCTCTTCCCATCTTCGCAGGGATCATGTATCTTCTGTTTGCCTGTACCTTCAGCGAGAATTTTCTGTTTATCCCAGATCTTCCCAGCCCGGGCGTGTATCTGGCAGGGATCGTGGAAGAGGTATGGGGAGCCGTGGCCGACGGGCTGATCGGAGCGGCAGAAGGCCTGGGAGCTTCCGAATGGGCCGTGGGCCTGGTGGCCAGCTGCCTTGACGGTATCGGTGCGGTTTTCGGTTTCCTGCCTCTGGTGCTGGTATTGTTCCTTCTTATGTCTTTTCTGGAGGACAGCGGATACATGGCGAGAGTGGCTTTTGTCATGGACCGGATCTTCCGCCACTTCGGACTCAGCGGGCGTTCCTTTATTCCCATGCTTATGGGATTCGGCTGTTCGGTGCCGGCGCTGATGGCATCCAGAACACTGGAGAGTGAGAAAGACCGGAAGATCACCATGATGATCACTCCCTTCATGTCCTGCGGTGCCAAGCTGCCCATCTATGCCATGTTTGCGGCGACTCTGTTTGCCGGCACCAATCAGACCATGGTGGTGTTCTCCATCTACATGCTGGGCATCGCCGTGGCAATCCTGGGTGCTCTGATCTTAAACAGGTTTTTCTTTAAGAGCGAAACTTCCAATTTTATCATGGAACTGCCCAGATATCGGATCCCCACTGTAAAGAGTGTGGTGATCCACGGCTGGGAGAAGGTGAAGGGATTCGCGGTAAAGGCAGGAACGGTGATCTTTGCTTCCACAGTGCTGATCTGGTTTTTGTCCAATTTTAATTTCAGCGGCATGTGCGGTATGGAGGAAAGTCTTCTTGCCTCTGTCGGAAACGGTATCAAATGGATCTTCGCCCCCCTGGGATTTGGAGACTGGAGGGCATCGGTGGGAGTGGTGACCGGCTGGATCGCCAAGGAAAACATCGTGGCAACCTTCGGTCAGCTCTTCGGCAATGTCAGCGAAGAGACCATCGAGGCGGTGATGGCCGGGGAGGAAGCTCTCCCTGCAATTACGGAGGTGTTCAGCCGGGTATCTGCCTACTCTTATATGGCATTTAACCTGCTGTGTATGCCCTGTTTCGCGGCTGTGGGAGCTATGAAGAGAGAATACGGCTCCTGGAAATGGACTCTGAGAGCAGTGGGATTTCAGATGGCTACGGCCTATGTTGTGGCGCTGCTTATCAATATAGTGGGAAATCTTCTGTGAAAATAGAGGAAACCGGAAAGGGGGAGGCTGTTTGTCGGTGCAGGAGAAGAAAACCTATATTTTGCAGGAACTGAAACGGAACGGGTGCAGGATCACCAGCCAGCGGAAGATTCTGCTGGACGTGATCCTCAGAGACGAGTGCTGCAGCTGTAAAGAAATCTATTATCAGGCTGCCAGGGAGGACCCGTCCATCGGCATGGCTACGGTCTACCGGATGATAAAGATCCTGGAGGATACAGGACTGATCCAAAGGAAAAATATGTACCATATCGACACAGACGGAGTGATCGTATAAAGAGAGGAAAAAGAGGAGCGGCTGCATGGGGGCGGCCGTTCCTTTTTTGTGCGCAGGCCCCGAAAGGAGTATTACCGCCTGTCGGCGGTACGGGGGCCGCGGGGTGAGCAGGGGAAACGTCTTCCTTACTCGATTCTGCGGTCAGAAAGGAATATGCCGATGACGGATCTGTCCCCGCAGGGCGGGACAGGGGCTGGACGGAGAAAGATTTCTGTGTTAACATAAAAGAAGCCGCAGTTTTCGTTCTTTCATGGGATATTCACGGATAGAGCAGGAGGAAGGCTGAACAGGAGAGGTACAGAAAGGGGAAGGGTCATGTACGAATCAGGAGAAAACTATCTGGAGACCATACTGATCTTAAAAGAAAAACAGGGCATGGTCCGCTCCGTCGATATTGCCAGGGCACTGAATTTCAGCAAACCCAGCGTCAGCAGGGCAGTGGGGATCCTGAGGGAGAACGGCTATATTACGGTCGAACTTAACGGAGAGATCGAACTGACACCCAAGGGACAGGAAAAAGCAGATGGGATCTATGAACGTCACAGGCTTCTGACAGAATTCCTGCAGAGAGTAAGCGGCGTCAGCGCTGAGATTGCAGAAGAAGATGCCTGCAGGATGGAACATATCATCAGTGAGGATACATTTCAGGGCATCAAGAGATTTATGAAACAGGAGTCGGACCTGATCTAAATAAGTATCTGCCGGACGGACAGCACCCGGACAAAACATTGCAT
>CAJUJV010000064.1:16313-22444 GCA_910586845.1 uncultured Hungatella sp. | reverse complement strand
AAAGCCGCACAGTGGTGGCAGAAAGCGGCGGACCAGGGGCATAGAAACGCCCAATGCAATCTGGGACTCTGCTATAAAAACGGAAAGGGCGTAAAACAGGATTATGAAAAAGCGGCAGAATGGTATGAAAAAGCGGTTCAGCAGGGACATGAGGCGGCCAAAGGTCCTTTAGAAGACTGCCGTAAAAAAATAGAAGAGGCAAAAGCAAAATAACACACAGATCATTGCGGAGGTAAATCTTTATGAAAATCTTAATTACCGGCGGCGCCGGATTCATCGGCGGCAACTTCGTCCATTACATGGTAAACAAATACCCGGATTACCGGATCGTGAACCTGGATCTTCTCACCTATGCAGGCAATCTGGAGACCTTAAAGCCTGTGGAGGACAAGCCTAATTACAAGTTTGTCAAAGGCGACATCGCCGACGAGCCCTTTATCATGGACTTGTTTGAAAAGGAAGGCTTCGACGTGGTGGTCAATTTCGCCGCCGAGACCCATGTGGACCGGTCTATCACGGACCCGGGTATCTTCGTTCAGACCAATGTCATGGGGACCAGAGTCCTTTTAGATGCGTCAAAGAAATATGGGGTGAAGCGCTACCATCAGGTGTCCACCGACGAGGTTTACGGGGATCTGCCCTTAGACCGGCCGGATCTGTTCTTCACAGAGGAGACCCCCCTTCACACCTCCAGCCCCTACAGCTCCTCCAAGGCCAGCGCGGACCTGTTTGTTCTGGCCTACTATCGGACCTACGGCCTGCCGGTGACCATCTCCCGCTGTTCCAACAACTATGGGCCCTACCATTTCCCGGAGAAACTGATCCCCCTGATCATCAGCCGGGCCCTGGCCGACGAGGAGCTGCCGGTGTACGGCAAAGGCGAGAACGTCCGCGACTGGCTCCATGTGTCCGACCACTGTCAGGCCATCGACCTGATTATCCACAAGGGCCGGGTCGGGGAAGTCTACAATGTAGGCGGCCACAACGAGCGGACCAACTTAGAGGTGGTAAAGGCCATTCTCCGTGCTCTGGACAAGCCGGAAAGCCTCATCCGCTTCGTCACCGACCGTCCCGGGCACGATATGCGCTATGCCATCGATCCCACAAAGCTGGAGACGGAGCTGGGCTGGAAGCCTCGGTACAACTTTGACACCGGCATCGCCCAGACCATAGACTGGTATCTGAACAACCGGGAGTGGTGGGAGCATATTATTTCCGGGGAATACACAAACTATTTTGAACAAATGTATGGAGAGAGGCTGGAATGAAAGTATTAGTGACAGGAGTGAAAGGCCAGCTGGGCCATGATGTGGTAAACGAATTGGAGAAAAGAGGGCACCAGGCCATAGGAGTGGATGTGGAAGAGATGGACATCACCGATGAGACCGCCGTGAAAACCGTGATCACCGGGGCAGCCCCCGATGCTGTGATCCACTGCGCCGCCTACACGGCAGTGGACGCTGCGGAAGATCACGAGGACCTGTGCCGCCGGGTCAACGCCCTGGGCACCGGATATGTGGCCTCTGTCTGCCGGGATCTGAACTGCAAACTGATGTATATCAGCACGGACTATGTGTTTAACGGCCAGGGCACCCGCCCCTGGGAGCCGGATGACGAGAGACAGCCTCTCAATGTCTATGGTCAGACCAAGTACGAGGGAGAGCTGGCGGTGGAGACTCTGGAGAAATATTTCATCGTCCGTATCGCCTGGGTGTTCGGCGTCAACGGAAAGAATTTCATCAGAACCATGCTGAACCTGGGACAGACACGGGACAGCCTGACCGTGGTAGATGACCAGATCGGATCTCCTACCTACACCTTCGACCTGGCCAGACTTCTGGCGGATATGATCGAGACGGACCGGTACGGAAGGTATCACGCCACCAATACGGGGCTGTGCAGCTGGTATGAATTTGCCTGCGAGATCTTCCGGCAGGCCGGGATGAAGGTGAAAGTCAGCCCGGTGTCCAGCCAGGAGTATCCGGCAAAGGCCAGACGGCCGGCCAACAGCCGGATGGATCAGAGGAAACTTGGGGAAAACGGATTTGAACCCCTGCCCCCGTGGCAGGATGCCCTGGGAAGATATCTGGAGGAGATCGGAGCGGGGAAGGGCTGAGAGTGTCAGAACACAGCAGGCCCCGGAATGTTATGCCGCAAAAGGGGCTGTCGGGATAAACCGACAGCCCCTTATATAAATGCCTTTTCCAGCCACTTCCCGCTCTTAAGCCGTCCCGTAAAGACCGCTGCCCGAAAAATCCAGTCCAGGCCCATGGCCATCCAGACTCCCAGGACTCCCACGTCCAGGATCTCCCGGAACAGGTAGCTGCATCCTACCCGAAAGACCCACATGGAGAACACGGAGACCCAGAGGATAAAATTCACGTCGCTGGCTGCCCTGAGCACGCAGGGAACGTTGAAGGCCAGGATCCAGGTCAGGCCGCAGATCAGAGAGTGGAACCGGATCAGCCGGGAGGCGGTCACAGCGGTCTCCTCGGTCAGGCGGTATATCCCGGCGATCTGCCCTGCCCCTGCCCAAGTCAGGGCAGACAGGCCTGCCGCTATGAGGAAGGACACCATGAGGATCTTCTTCGCGTACACTTTGGCCTGCTCTTTTTCCCCAGCGCCGATACACTGGCCCACCACGGTGGTCAGCCCCAGGCCGATGGCATAGGCCGGCATCTGGGTAAAGTCTGCGATAGTCAGAGCCACGGCGTTGGCGGCGATGGCAGAGGTGCCGAAGGAGGTGACTACTCCCTGGACCAGCAGTTTGCCTACATGAAATACTCCGTCCTCCATGGCCATGGGAACTGCCATGCGGAGAATATTCTTTCTCATCAGCCGGTCTCCCGGCATCTTTTTCCATTTTCTTACGCTGACTGCAGCGTTTCCTCCGGCCAGAACCCCCATAAGGCATAAGGCTCCGGCCGCCTTGGCGCAGAGGGAGGCGAAACCGGCTCCGAAGACTCCCCATTTCAGACCATAGATAAAGATCCCGTTTAAAATCACATTGCCCACGCTCATGACCACCGACCCCAGGAGAGGGATCCTGGTGCTGCCCATTCCCCGAAACACGGCGCCGCAGGCGTCAAAAATCATGACACAGGGATAGGACAGAGCCGCCAGATAGAAGTAGGTCACTCCTTCCGAGAGCACATCCGCCCTGGCTGTAGGGAAAAGGCCTGACAGGAGCAGAGGGTTGACCAGACAGCATCCGACTGCCGTCACCAGGGAAAAACCGCCCGCCATGATAAACAGCTGCCGTGCGGCCTGGTTGCCGTGGTCCTCCTCCCCTCTGCCCAGATACTGGGTACAGAGGATTCCCCCTCCAACTGCCAGTGCGGAAAAGATGCTGTGGAACAGCATGTTGATGGAGTTGACCAGGGAGATCCCCGATATGGCGATCTCCCCTACGGGAGCCACCATCAGCATATCCACGATGCCTATGGTCCCCAGAAACACCTGCTCGATGATCAGGGGAACCATAAGATTCACCAGTTTTCTGCGCGTAAACATCATATTATTCAGACAGCTCCTCTAACATCTCTGACAGATACCGAAGGCTCTTTCCTGCGGACTCTCTCTCGTCAGGAAGGCAGTTGGTCTCAAGAGCCAGGGCTCCCTCATAACCGATATCGTTCAGAGCCTGAAGGGTTTCCCGGAAATCATAATGGCCGTGGCCCGGATACCACCGGTCATTGTCCGCCACATGGACGTGGCTCACATAACCTTTGGCAGACCGGATGGCATTTCCGATGTTCCTTTCCTCGATGTTCATATGGACCGTATCCAGATGGAGCCCGATCCTCTGGAAGGTGTTGGCTTTTAAAAAGGCCACTCCCTCCTCGATCCTGGTAAGATAATCGCTCTCAAACCGGTTCATCAGCTCAAATCCCAGTTTCACGTCATGGTGTACTGCCAGTTCATCCAAACGGTAGAGACTGTCTGTGAGATATTTCTGAAACTCCTCCAGGTTTCCGCCGCAGTCAGAGACCCGTCCGGCCACCAGTCCCAGGATGACCAGGGCGTGGTCCGGCTCTGCGGTGATCATGTGCTGCTCCAGATGTCTGATGGCCGCCTTTCTCACAGCCGGGTCTCCTGCCCCCAGGCTGTAGTGAAGCCGGTCATAGACAGAGCCGGTGCCAATGGATGTCAGGACGATACCGTGGGTCTTCAGAAGGTCCCACAGTTCTTTTCTGTCGATCTCCGCAGAATCGAAAATATGCATCTCCACCGCCCTGTATCCGTCTTCTGCCATCTTCGGGATGATGGCGCCGTAAGGTCCGTGATATACCAGAAATGTACTTCCTGTCGTCAGAGTTCCTGTGGTCGCAATGATCATTGGATCTTTCCTCTCTCTTCTCCGTCCCGAACCAGGCTGTCAATGTTGTGGAGATCAAAGGCCTCCCCTTCATTTCCCTGAATACTCACCTGGTTCAGGATCAGTTTTTTCGCATTGTTGATATAGATCCCCATTTTGGCTTTCTCCCCCAGGTCATCCATCATGGCCGGTTCCATGGGAAGAGCCTGGTCAGCGTAGTCGATGGACACATGGTCAAACTCGATGCAGTCGATCTTCTGCTCCGGCAGACCGTAGAGAAAAGCCCCTGCCGCATGGCAGTTGGTACAGGTGATGTTGCGGAAGGTCAGCTGATTCACTGCCGGCGTCCGCTCATCCACCGGAAGGGGAGATTTGCATTTCACATAGTCGGAGTGTGCATCCGGATCGCAGCAGTTGTAGTAGGAATTGACCACAAAAGGAGTCCTCACATGGTCCATGGAGATATCTTCAAAACAGATCCCCTCCACCACCGCGTCTTGCCCCGGCCCCGGCGGGTCTTCACTCTCAGTCCTCTGTCCGTATTGCTGAAAATGCATTTGCTCACGTGAAGGTTTTTTACCCCTCCCGCCATCTCGCTGCCTATGGTCACCGCACCGTGCCCGCTCTCCATATAACACTGACGGATCTCCAGGTTCTGAGACGGCCTCTTGTAAGTGTGGCCCATGTAATATTTCCCCGACTTGACGGCGATACAGTCGTCTCCTACGGAAAAATGGACTCCCACCACCTCCAGCCCGTCTACGGATTCCGGATCCATGCCGTCCGTGTTAGGCGAATCCCATGGATTTTTAATGGACAGGCCGATGAAGCGGATCCGGCTGGAAAAATAAGGATGCAGATTCCAGGCCGGGCTGTTCTGCACCGTGAGGCCGTGGACCGTCACATTGGTGCAGTTGTTCAAAAAGATCATCCTGGGCCGGAAGGCGATGATCTTCGCCCTGTCATCTTCCCACCAGTTGTCCCAGGAAGCGCTGCCGTCCAGGGTTCCTCCCCCGGTGATCACCACATCGGATACGCCGATGCCCGTGATCATGCTGGCAAAGCAGTCCAGAGGATTGCCTTCCCAGGTTCCCAGGTTATAGTCGCTTTTTTCGTCATAACTCTGAATCATGCCCGGAAGCACCGGGATGTCTTTTCTCTCCGTGATGCCGGAGAGCACCGCTTTCTGGTCGATATCGATACAGATGCTGCTCTTTAAGAACAGGCTGGTAACCTTATATACTCCCTCCGGAATATAGACCCTTCCATCGGGAGGACAGGCCATGATGGCGGCCTGGATGGCAGCCGTGTCGTCGTGGACTCCGTCTCCCGCCGCATTGAACCGCTTCACATTGAGAGTCACCGATTCCTTCTCAGTCCGAAACTCTGTCTCTGCCTCCGCTCCTGACTCCGTGCGGACCCTGACCTGATACAGGGTATCCGGCTTCAGGCCCTCTATGGTCTCCACCGCCTTGTCCGAACGGCTCCAAAGGTTTTCGTCTATCAGGATCTCATAGGCTTCCTCTGTATTCCAGATACCGAAATCTTCCACCTCCATCACTGCTTTTCTGGAGGTAACGAATATGATTGAAATCTTCATTTGTCTTCTCCCTTTTATCCTTTCACGCCTCCCGCGGCAATTCCTTCTACAAACTGATCCTGAGCCATGAAAAATACGATCAGGGTCGGAAGGATAGAGATCACTGACAGGGCCAGGATCTTGTTCCACTCAAAGCCGGTCTCACTGTCGGCGATAAGCCGCAGACCCAGGGAGGCCGGGTATTTGCTGACTGTGTTGATGTAGATCAGAGGC
>CAJUJV010000064.1:316-16303 GCA_910586845.1 uncultured Hungatella sp. | reverse complement strand
GGAAATCGTTGGAGGACCACATAAACTGGAACAGGGCGCAGGATACGATGGCCGGTTTCACGATAGGAGTCACGATGTAGACCAGTCTCTGGAAAGAATTGCAGCCGTCGATCTCCGCCGCCTCCTCCATCTCCCTGGACACGGACCGCATAAACTGCACCAGCATGAACACAAAGTAGGGCTCATTGGCAAAAAATGCAGGGACGATCAGAGGTTTGTAGGTGTCCACCCAGCCGATGCCCGTAAAGAGCAGAAACTGAGGGATATTCAATACTACCTGGGGCAGGAACAGGGTACTCATCAGCACTGCGAACAGAAAGGTCTTTCCCACAAACTGGAACCTGGAAAACCCGTAAGCCGTGATCACCGACGAGATGACGGCTCCCACCACCTTGGGAAGCACGATCAGATAGGTATTGATCATAAAATGGCTGAAGTTAAAACCCGTGGCCGTCCACCCCTTGACATATGCCTGAAAAGACGGGTGTTTGGGGATAAAGCTGATGGTGGAGTAGATCTCATTGTTGTCCGCCTTCAGGGAGGCGCCCACCATCCAGAGCATGGGATAGAACATGACCACGCCTACGGCAACAAGAACTGCATAGCGCAGCACAACAGATATGGTCTCTCTTGTCTTTTTACTCATACTCTCACCTCTCCTCATCAGAATAGTAGACCCAGTATTTCTGGCTCACAAACGCGATCAGGGTAAACGCTGCCACGACCACAAACAGGATCCAGGCCATGGCGCAGGCCAGTCCCATCTCGTAGGACTTAAAGGCGTTCTGGTACACCAGCAGAGAGATCAGGGTGGTAGAACCCAAAGGTCCTCCCTTTGTGATAATGTAGGCGCTGTTGAACTCCTGGAATGCGTTGCACAGCTGGGTCACCAGATTGTAGAAAATAACCGGTGTGATCAGCGGGACCGTCACACTGAAAAACTGGCGCCATTTTCCTGCGCCGTCGATAGCCGCCGCCTCGTAAAGATCCTGAGGCACTCCTTTCAGCGCTGCCAGGAAGATGACCATGGCTGAACCGAACTGCCACACATGGAGAAGACTGATGACCCACAGAGCGTACTTGGGACTTCCCAGCCAGTTGACGGCCTCTCCTCCGAACAGCCCCAGAATCTTGTTGATCAGACCCTCGGACTGGAACAAAAATTTCCACACAATGGACACGGCCACAGACCCGCCAAGAATCGAGGGGATGTAATAAACCGTCCTGAAAAATTTCACGAATTTGATCCTGAAATTCAGGATATAGGCAATAAACAGGGAAAATCCCAGTTTCAGAGGTACCGTAAGAAACGCATACTGGAAGGTAATTTTGTAGGCAGTCACATATTTTTTCGTCTCCAGAATGGTTTTATAGTTGCCCATACCGATAAACGGCGCATCCCCTTTAAACAGGTTAAAATCTTTCAGGCTGTACCAGAAAGATGACAAAAAGGGGTAAAACTTAAAAAACAGAAATCCCAGCAGCCAGGGCAATATGTAGATCAGACCGTGATTTTTCTTCCAGAATCTCTGCCAGGGTGTTTTCCTGATTTCATTTGTCATCATCATTCCTCCTCTATGGTTCTCCGTGACCGGACAGCAGATACTCTCCATAAGTCATCATCAGCACTCCCTGGGCCTTGGGATCATCCTCCACCACCGGCTCCGACAGGTAGTACTCCACGCTCCCGTTCCTCTCATGTCTGGGCCCCAGTCCTGCCACCTCGCAGGTATGTCCCAGATGGAGTCTCCCGTCATGGTCCGTCACATGCCGTTTCAGGATGGCCTCCAGGATCTCCTCCCCTGTCTTCTGATACTTATCGGCCAGCAGAAGCTCCAGCCTGCAGGCCTTTAAGATGGAGTAGGCCACCATCAGAGACCCGGAAGTCTCCAGGTAATTTCCCGGCACCTCCGCCAGCACCGGCAGCTGATAGAAAAGCTTGCTCTCCGGATCCTGCCATTTGAGCATCCCGGCGACAGCCTCCCGGTACAGATCCCCCAGCTCTCTCTTCACGTCATACAGCTCCTCGCTGGCCAGCTCATAGCAGTCCACCAGCGCCATCAGATACCAGCCGATGGAACGAAGCCAGAAATTCGGCGACAGCCCGGTCTCCTTGTCCGCCCAGTCTCTCTCCTTGTACTCGTCATAGGCGTGGTGATAAAGCCCGGTCTTCTCGTCATACAGGTACTTCCTCACACTCCGGAACTGATCCGCGATATCATAATAATTTTTCCGCCCGTTAAACCGGTTCTCATACTCCATATAGAAGGGCTGCGCCATATAGAGCCCATCCAGCCACACCTGGAAAGGATAGATCAGCTTGTGCCAGAAATTCCCGGTCTTCAGTCTGGGCTGATGGGACAGCTGCTCCATCAGCATCCCCGCTGCCTTCCGATACCGGTCCTCTCCCGTCTCGTCATACATAAAATAGAACAGCTTCCCCGCATTGACAAAGTCCAGGTTATACTCTCCCATGACATAGCTTTCGATGCCGCCATCCTCTCTCACATAAGGCTCCATAAACCGGACCACATAATCCCGGTAAAACCGATCCCCGGTTACCTCATACATCTTCTTACAGCCCAGCAGCAGGCAGCCATCCTCATAGTTCCACTGATTAAAAGCCCTGCCGCCCCGGTCCTCTTTGTAGATATCCAGGCCCTTATAATCCCGGATATAATCCTTAAAAAACCCCTGCACGTCCATCAATATTCATTCCTCGCTTTCTAATGTCATTTTCATACCATTGCTAATGAAATTAAAAAAAACCTGTCTCCCCGCCAATACCCCAGCTTTCACCCCCATTCCAGCAGCCCCGTTCTGCCGTTTTTGGTCTTGGGTTAGCGCCGACGAGCTCAGCCGAAGATTCTGACCATATGTTCCGAGCAAAGCCATTACGCCATGGAGTTAAGACCATGGGGAACAGGAGGGCCCTCTGCCCGAGTGTTTCCCGCTTTACTGGGCTTAACGGAATGCCCGGCGTACCAGGCTTTGAGCGGAATATATGGTCAGAATCTTCCCTCAGCCCCCTGCCCCGCCACCCAAAAACAGCCGCAGAACCTGCTTTCCAGTATTTCCGCGGCTGTTTCACTTCCATTAATATGGATTGGATGCGTTTACGTCATTGACAGAGTCGATCAGATACTGAGCCAGCTCCGCCGGATCTCCGCCTGCACTTAAGTTATCAAATACCTCATAGTAAACACCGGTACGCTCCTTCAGTGCAGAATTCTCAAAGTTGGGGTCAAAGGAGTAAGCACAGGTTGAAGAGGTGATGCTGCTTGCTTCGGCTACATAAGGATCAACCAGTCCCTCGTCCTGAAGGATCGCCAGAGCCACGGTATTGCAGGGGATTCCACGCTCTGTGGTCAGCTTCTTCACGCCGTTTTCATTGGAAGTGAGGTATTCCAGAAGAAGAGCCGCCTCTTCCTTGTGCTGTGAAGTCTCCGTAATGGCAAATCCCTGAGACACCTTGCTCATACCGAATCCGTTATTGCCGGCGCCGGTCATGTATCCGCCCATAACGACTTCCATTCCCTCATTGACTGAGTTCACGATGTTGTTGGCAGCGGAATCATACTCCAGAACTCCTGCATAATGTCCGTCCATCCACTTGGGGTTGGACAGGAAGCTTTCGGCTCCGTCGCCCTGGATCGTAGCAATGGAGGGCTCCACATGATTCTCTTCCAGAGAATTGATAAAGTTCAGGCCGTCGATCACCTCGTCTACCGTATACTGAACTTCCATATCTTTTACCCATTCCTTGCCGTACTTCTGCTGCAGATACCACACCATGATCCAGAATCTCTCATATCCCTCGCTGGCACATGGATAATAATCGTCTCCTAATTTCTCCTTGAATACCCGTCCTGCTTCCAGCAGTTCATCCCATGTGGTGGGAACGGCGATACCGGCCTTGTCAAAGGTAGTCTTGTTGAACATATACAGCTTACTGGAAACGCTGATGGGCACACCCTGAAGCTTGCCGCCTACGTTCATGGCCTCCAGATTGGTCTCCGGGAAATTCTCCAGGGAGATGATATCGGAATACTGATTCAGATCCACAAACTTGGATCCGTCGCCGGAATACTGATACAGCCAGTTCCAGTTGATCTGCATAAGATCCGGGGCCGTGCCGCCTGCCAGCTGAGTGGCTACCTTGTCCTGCCAGCCGTCCCATGCGCTGTACTCGCACTCCACGGTGATCCACGGATACTCTTTCATAAATTCTTCCACACCTGCCAGAGTGGCTTTATGTCTGGACTCGCCGCCCCACCAGCTGAAACGGATGGTAACCGGCTCCTGTCCTGCCGCTCCTGTCTCTGCGGGAGCTGCTCCCGTCTCGGCAGCCGCAGCTGCAGTAGTCTGTGTCTCGGCAGGCGCGGCTGCAGTGGTACTCTGACCTCCGCCTCCGCCTGAACCGCCGCACCCTGCCAGGGCGCCGGCCGTCAAGCTGGCCGCCAGTCCAACCGCTGCCAATCTCCTCATTTTCATAATCACATTTCCTCCTCTTTATTTATTTTATTTGTTCCCTTTGGGCACCTCTATCTCAAACCAAACATAGTTCACATTCTCGTTCTCTTCGATCTCAATAGCATGTTCCACATTGATGGGAATAAACGCGAAATCTCCTTCCGACAGCTGGATCTCCTCTCCTCCGGCCCGGTAGATAAACTTTGTTCCCGGCATCCCGTAATACCACTGATACAGATTGTCATGGCTGTGAGGCTCCGCCTTGTTGGGCCCTTTGCCGATGATGGCGCCCATGGTCATTCTGGTGACCCAGTGAGTGTCCAGGATAGAATAAGCCTTGATCGCCTCCGGGCGGAATCCTTCATTGTAAGGGATGCACTGGCTTAAGGGGCAGAATCTGGGAAGAGAAATATGCCATTTCCCCCACCACTCATGATCCTCGGGAAGCATGAAGCAGGTCAGCTGCAGATACTCCACGTCCGTCACTGCATGGAACATGTTGGTCTCCTGATCCATATTGGGGATAAACAGAGACGGTTCCGTCACCATAAATGCCTTGTCTCTGGTAGTGATATAGCCCTCTCCTGAAGTTATGTAGATCAGCTGAGTGGTATCGCCGAAAGTTTCCAGCTCCACCGTATCGCCGGCCTTAATCTGACATTTGTAAGTCTTCACACCGTCTACCATGCCCGGCAGCATCTCGGCTCTTCTGACTCCGTTTGCCATAACCTCAAAGGTCATGTCCTCTTTTTTCTGATACTGAATGATTCCCATTGGTCCTTTCCTCCTCTTTCTATTTGTTTGCTTCTTTGGTTCTCTCGGCATATGTTTTCCAGTATTCTTCACAGACCCCCAGGAGACGGTCTCTGTCCACCTCTCCCGTAATATATCCGGCCCATTCTTTTCCTGTAGAATCCGTCATGTCTCTGGGAAGAAGACCCGTGAGCTCTTCCGTCATCTCCCCGTCTCTGTAATACCGGTAAGTCTCCTCTGCTATGGAGCTGAGTCCTTCCTGGCAGGCTTCCTCCACCACCGGCACGATGCCCATGACCCGTTTCTGATATTCCAGGGCTTCCCTGTCGCTGATAAGCCATGTGAGAAATTCTCTGGCTTCCTGGGGATAGCCGGCCTCTTTGGGGATTCCCAGACGCACCACGTCCATGAGAAGCCTGTTTTTCTCCTGATCGTCGGAGAGGACTATGGGGCCGATCTGAGCCCACTGCTCCACTCCCTGGCCGGCCCGGCGCATGCCTTCCACCGCTCTGGCGCTCTCACCTACGATCATGGCATAGCGGCCGATATAAAAATAATTCCTGGCCAGACCTGTGTCCAGCTGCAGAAGTCTTCTGTTGCCATACCGAAGGGTCAGATCCATAAAATCAAGAAGCGATTTCCACTCCGGGTCCTCCCCTATGGGTTTCTGGTTGGATTTTTTCAGATGCTCTATATAGAGTCCCGGATTGGGTTTCATGGAGATCATCTGCAGCATACCGTATTCCACCCATGTGGAGATCTCATGGTAAGGGTTCATGAACTGCCGGATCCCCCTCTTCTCCAGATCCCGGCACAGCTCTTCCAGCTCTGTCCTGGTTTCGGGCACACAGTTCCAGCCTGCCTCGGAGAGAAGTTTCGTATTGTAAAGGATACCCATGCCGTACATGGCCTGGGGTATGGTGTAACACCTCCCTTCTGTCTTGCCCTTTTCCAGAAGCTCCGGGAAGATGGAATCCAGAACAGGCATATCATCCAGCACAGCCAGATGAGGATACCACTGTTCCAGCTCCTCCCCTGCCCTCACTTCCATAATATCCGGCAGAGTCCCTGTGGCCAGCTTCATGTTCATCAGATCCCAGTAAGTATTTCTCTGGACCAGAGTCCACTGGATGTCCGCCACCTCAGGATGGCTTTTCAGATAAAGCTCTGTCAGTCCGTCGACAGAATCATCCCACTGAGCCTCCGCGATACAGATGGTCAGCACCGCACCGCCGCCGTTTTCCGGCTCCTCTATGACTTTTGCCTCTTCCGGGCTCACACACCCTGACAGCAAGAACATCAGGCCCCACGCTGCCAGACGGGAGCCTGTGCGGTTGTTCTTCTGTCTCAATACGGCACCCTCCTGTTTCCCCCTGCTTCTGTCATGATTTTAGCTTTTCCGAACATTTTTTTACACCTACAGTTTTGCTTTTATGGTGGACAATTTTAACTTTTTTCTTTTCCATCTGCAAATTTACCTGTTGATTTCTGCTATATAGCTGATTTATTATAATATTGATTATGACACAAATCACAAAAAGAGGCAGGTGTTCCATGGATACGAAACCATACATCAGTATGCACAGAAAATTGATCCGCCTGCTGTCCGTCTGCCTTCTGATTCCCATGCTGGCCTACTGCTGCTATTCCTACCAGTATACCAGAACCAGTCTTGGGAGAAACTATCAGTATCAGACCACAGACACCATGGAGGCCACCGCCCAGTCTGTCAGTTCCTACATGGAGATTGCAGACGGCACCGCCAAAAGTCTCCATTTCAACGCGGAGATCCTGCCCCTTCTGTCCATAAACGGCCAGAATCTGTCTCCCAGCAGACAGCTGCAGATCACCGCACAGCTGTTCAACTACATGCAGCAGCTCTACGGCATCATACCCGATGCGTCCCAGATCCACATCGATGCCTACTGCCTGCGGCGGATCCTCCTTCTGACGGATACCTTTCAGCAGTATGAGAAAGAACATATCTATGTCCAGTCCGAGCGGACCGTCCCGGTTCCGCCCTATGAGACCATGGTGATGCCCACCCATCTCCAGTACGATTATAATTTTACCAACACGGAATTAAACACCTACTCTCTGGTGGTCACCCTGGCTCTTCCTGTCTATGAGATCCCGTCTCTCACCCGCCTCATCGGCCGGCTGTCCATCGACATCCCCATTGAGGTCATCGGAGAGATGTGTACTCCTCTCTACGGCCCGGAGGAGGACTTTTGCATCCTGGACTCCAACTTCAATATGATCTATTCCTCCGATCCGGCCAGGACCGGCTCTCTCTGCCGGGATCAGGAGCTGATCCGCCTGGTGGAAAAGACAAAGCTTCTAAAAGACACGGTAATCGAGGAGGCTTCGGAAGAATTTCATTTCTGTGTCCCTGTTCTGGATTCCCCCGTGGACTGGTATCTGATCAAGACCACTCCCAAGTCCTACGTCTACCGGGATGCGGACCGGTTTTTCCGACAGAGCCTTCTGGTGCTGATCCTGTCCATCTTCTGTGCCCTGACTCTCAGCTTTTTTATCATCCTGAAACAGACCAGACCCCTGCGGCTTCTGACCAGATACACGGATGCCATCCAGCAGGGAAAACTGGACGAACATCTGTCCGACTATATCGTGTATACGGAAAATGACGAGATCGGCAGCCTGATCCGGAGCGTCCAGAAAATGATGTACACTATCAACCATTTTGTCATCCGGGAATACCAGCTGGAACTGGCCAACAAATCCAGTCAGCTGAAAGCCCTCCAGGCTCAGATCAACCCTCATTTCATCTACAATACCCTCCAGTGCATAGCAGCGGAATCCCTGGAGACCAACAATCTGGAGGTGTACCGCTCCATCACCACTCTGGGACACATGATGCAGTATTCTATGGACACCCGCCGCACCTGTGTGGAGTTAAAAGATGAGATCGCCAACTGTGTCAGTTACGTCAGCCTCCAGAAGATGCGGTTCGTCCACGCAGACGTGGAGCTTCACACCGATACCTCCCCTGACACCCTGAATCTCCCTGTTCCCAAGATGATCCTCCAGCCGCTGGTGGAAAACGCCTTTAAACACGGGAACCTTTTAAAACTCCCCGACGCCAGGATCCTGCTGCGCTCCTATATCCAGAACGGCATCTTCCATATTCTGGTGGAGGACAACGGCACCGGCATCCGTTTTGATATTCTGGAAGAAGTACAGGAACGGTTAAAGCTGGCCAGGGATGAGCTGGCCCGTCAGAATGCGGGAGGCTCCGACCGCATCGGCCTGTGCAACGTATACATGAGACTTCTCCTTCTGTACGACGGCCAGAGCAGCCTTTTTATCAGTCCCAATGAAGACTGCGGCACTACGGTTCACATAGAGATCGCCGTCAACGCCATGAAACATGTGTCCACAGAGGAGACTTCTGTCGGATAAAACCTGTGAAAGGGGGATTGTGCCATGAAACTGCTGATCGTAGATGATGAATATCATGTGATCAGGACCGTAAGATATCTGCTGCGGATGTCCTGCCCGGATATTGAGGAGATCCTGGAGGCCGGTTCTGCCCGGGATGCCATCTGTATCATCGAGCAGGAACACCCTGAGATCCTGATCACCGATGTGGTCATGACCGACGTCACGGGGCTGGAACTGATGAAATACTTAAACAATACAGACTTTCCCATCAAGGTCATCGTCATCTCCGGCTATAATAATTTCGAATATATCCGGGAAACCCTGAGGGGAGGCGGAGTGGACTATCTCTTAAAGCCCATCGACGCAGACCAGCTGGCGGCGGCCGTCAGAAAGGCCATCAGGGAATGGGAACGGGAAGATTCTCAGAAAAAACAGACAAAACAGCATCTGGAAATGATAAACAGCATGAGCGCCATCTGCAAGGAAACCCTGCTCTACCGCCTCATGACTCAGCCTCTGTCAGAGAAAACATGTCAGGAGCTCTTCGGGGTGGCCCCTTATCTGAAACAGTGCCGCAATGCCATAACCGGCTACTACAGCTGCCGCCCCTTCCTCAGAGACCAGAGCAGTATCTCCTACAGTCTCCTGGCAGACAGGGTCTCGGCCCTGAACCGCTTTCTTGAGGAACAGAATATGGGACTGTGCTTCTTCGGCCCCGACGACGGCCGGGAAGTCTTTCTCTTTCTCCACCATCATACCTCCGATTCCCTGCGGCTTCTGGAAAAGGAGATCGAGTCTGCAGGAGAGAGTCTGCCCATATCCCTGACCTTTGGCCGGAGCCGGCCCCTGGCCTTTCCTCTCCTGGCCTCCCAGGCCCTCTCTCAGGCAAAGGATGCCTTTTTTGAGCAGGATATCTTCTCCCCTTCTGCGGCCATGACCACCTGCAGCCATGTACAGAGCGGGGAGACAAAAACAGAATATCCGGATCTGGAGCGGGAACTGTTCTCCGCCCTCATTACCGGCAACGAAAAGCTGTTTGACGACTCCATCCAGGTGTGGATCCGGGCCCTGTTCCCCGGCCCTGTAAGCCCTCTCGGACATGGTCTGGCTGTCGTAGACCGGTTCAGGGCTCTGGTGGAGAGCTGGCGCAGGGAACTGACAGGGCAGTACCCACACCCCCATCCCACTCCGACCGCCCCTTTTTCCTACTGCCAGTTTCTGGATGAAGAAGGGCTCTTTTCCCTGGGTTCTTTTAAAAATGCCGTGAAGATGGAGATGTTTCAGCTGTCCGGGGAACTGACCTCTCCCACCTTCCATCCCCAGAACGATGTGATCTATCAGATCGCTCACTATATCCGCTTAAACTATGACAAACCCTTCAGCCAGTTTGCCTGCGCCCAGCTGTTCTTCATCAACAAAAATTATATGTGCCGGAAGTTTAAGAATACCTTTCATGTGAGCATGATCTCCTACTTAAACCAGATCCGCATCGACAGGGCCAAAGAGCTTCTGGAAAATCCGGGCTTAAAGATCAAGGATGTGGCCAATCTGGTAGGATTCGAGGACGAGAAATATTTTTCCCGCCAGTTTCACAGGACTACCGGCATGTCGCCCAACGAATACCGGGGACAGACCGGCCCCTCTTCTGACTGATCTCTGCTCTGATCATGGCCGGCATACAAACATGCCGGCCATTTTTGTGATGCGCAGAGCCCTCTTGTCCCGGATCTTTCTCTGTAAGAAGCGCTTAAACTCCAGCTGTCTCTTGCTCAGGAACTCACTCTGGTTGCCGTGGCAGGACAGGATATAGTCCAGAAGAGGCTCTGCCTCATCCACCAGAAGATAGTCGTCGTACAGAATCTTCTCCACCCTGCCGAAGGTCTCCTTCAGCATCCCCTCCCCGTTCTCCAGGCCGAACAGCTCATAGAGAGCCACCTCGGACAAGGTGATCCTGGAGTCGAACTCCTGAACCAGGGAGGTGATCTCCTTCATGTGCTCCCGGCCGTAGGTACTGCAGTAAAAGACTCCACCCGGCTTTAACACCCGGCGGATCTCCTCCAGGGCTTTTGGCAGATTTTTCACGTAGAACAGCACATGGTTGGCCAGGACCCCGTCAAAGCTTCCGGACTCATAGGACAGGTTCTGGCAGTCCTCTGTCTCGAAGATCAGGCTGCCCCTCCCGCTTTTCCTCAGAAGCTCCGCTGCATCCTCCACCATGCCGGAGGATACATCCGTCACATGAATCTCCTTTTTCTCAAGCTCCTCCGGCGGGATCTCCTTCCACAGCTGTCCGCTGCCGCAGCCCACCTCCAAAATGGTATCCATCTCCCCAAAAGGTATCCGGGAGACGATCCAGGAAAACCAGGGAACCGGATTGTGGGAAAACCGCCGGTGCAGCTCGATGCGGGCGTTGATGTTGACAGAGGTCTTGTACTGATCCACTACCGCATGTTCCATATTGGTGATGTGGATCAGATTCAGGATGCTGTTCCAGTCCATCTCCCCGGAATCCCCCACCAGCCTGGAAGTATCCTCCAAAGTCTGCTCCATCATCTGCAGATGCCGGATTCTCTTGCGGATCAGCTCTTTCTGAAGCTTCAGGGAATTGGCCATATCCTCTCTGTCGTCGTTGATGGTCAGGGCCATGATCTCCTCCAGAGAAAATCCCAGATATTTTAAGGACAGGATCTTCTGGAGACGGCCGAAATCCTCGTCGGTGTAGAGCCGGTATCCCGCCTCGCTGACCTTGCTGGGCTTTAAGATCCCCTGCCTGTCGTAAAACCGGATGGTCCTTATGGTCACCCTGGCTTTCCTGGCAAATTCTCCCGAGGTATAATACCCGTCAGTCACTCTGTTCATCCTCCACAAGACGCAGACCGGCAGTACTGGTGACGGGGAGAGAAAAGATGATGGATTTGGCCTTGCTCTCCATACCCGCGTCCTTCATGACCGCCTTCATGATCCCGTTTCTCTGTCCGGTCCGGCTGACGATAAAGATGATCTCCTTCTCCGAGGCCAGGGACACTCCGAAAAAGCTCTCCGCCCTCTCCATCCCCGTCCCTCTGGCATGGATCACCGTGCCGCCTCCTGCTCCCGCGCTCTTGGCTGCCTCCATGATCAGATTGCTGTATCCCTGGTTGGCGATGACCACCAGGAGTTCATGGGTCGTATCCTTCAATGTCCCTTCCTCTCCTTTCACAAAATCCTGATGCTCTGTCAGAAATTTCAGTTCCCTTTTCCCGCCTATGCTGGCCAGGGGCACCGTAAAAGCGATGCCGGTTCCCGGCACGTCGATGCGGAACCGGTTCTGGAGCGCCTTTTTCAGGCTCTTCCAGCTGTCGTCGGTCACCACACCGAAAAGCACTGCCTTCTCCGCCGATTCCAGGCCGAAATAGTCCATCACCTCGCTGGTGGCAGTGCCCCGCCCCAGGGTGATGAGATTGACCAGAACTCCCTGCTCCTGATAAAATCCAAGGAACTTAGGCAGCATATTCCGGTTTGCGATGGTCGTCATCAGATAAAGTCCGCTCATCTGCTTGGTTCCTCCTTATAATTCGATGATATCGTAATCTCCGTAAATCTCCAGTCCCAGATCCCCGCTGTCTGCCGTCACCGGCACCATGCCTCTTCTGGTGCGCAGCTGATAGATGAGTCCCAGGGTCTGGATGGTGATCAACGGCGTCATGGCCACCATAGCCACCACTCCGAAGGCATCCCGCACCAGATTCCCTCCCACTGCCTGGCAGACGCCTATGGCAAAGGGAAGGAGAAAAGCCGCCGTCATAGGCCCCGAAGCCACGCCGCCGGAGTCGAAGGCAATAGCCGTAAAGATCCTTGGAGTGACAAAGGTCAGGACCAGGGCCAGGATATATCCGGGGATCACATACCAGAGAATGGACATCCCCGTCAGGACCCTGGTCATGGCCAGCCCGATGGATACGGCCACACCGATAGACAGGCTCATCTTCATGGCAGTTCCGGACACGGCTCCGTCTGTCAGTTCCTCCACCTGCTTCATCAGCACATAGACTGCAGGCTCCGCCAGGACGATAAAATAGCCGATCACCATGCCCACGGGTATGACGATCCATCTCATGGAAAGCCCGCCCAGAGTCTGGCCCAGAAAGCTTCCCGCCGGCATGAATCCCACATTGGCCCCCGTGAGAAACAGCACCAGGCCCACATAGGTATACACCAGGCCCACCAGGATCCTTCCCAGAGACCGCTTATCCATCTTCAGGGAAACCACCTGAAACAAGGCGAAAAACACCAGAACCGGCAGCATGGACATGCCGATCTCCACCATGTAATGAGGGATTGACGAGGTGAACATCTGCCTGAGAGCCACCGAGTCAGCCGCCTCCATATGCTGGGCGGCAGCATAATTGCTGCCCTCCGGGTGAAAGATCATGCCGAGAAGCAGCACTGCCAGCACAGGCCCCACGGAACACAGGGCCACCAGGCCGAAGCTGTCGTCGGCCGCATGTTTGTCGTTTCGGATGGAGGCGATACCCACACCCATGGCCATGATAAAAGGCACCGTCATGGGCCCTGTGGTCACGCCGCCGGAATCAAAGGCAACGGCAAGGAAATCCCCGGGCACAAAAAAAGCCAGGATCAGGGCTGCGGTGTACAGTACAATGAGCATAGGAGCCAGGGCAATGCCAAAGAGCATACGCACCAGGGCGGCCACCAGAAAGATCCCCCCCCCGCAGGCCACGGCAAGGATCAGAACCGTGCCGGGGATGGAGGGCACCTGCCCTGCCAGCACCTGCAGATCCGGCTCCGATATGGTGATCACAAATCCCAGGATAAAGCCCAGGACCACCATAACCCACAGTCTTTTGCTTCTGGTCATAGTGCTTCCCACCCTCTCCCCCATGGGAGTCATGGAAAGCTCTGCCCCCAGGGTAAAGAACATCATGCCGACGATCAGCAGCACCCCTCCTGCCAGAAACTCCAGCAGGATCCCCGGCGGCACCGGAGCCACGCTGAAGCATAAAAAAAGTACGATCCCCATAACCGGAAGGACCGCTTTGAATGCCTCCTCCAGTTTTTCCTGAAGCTTTGGTTTATACAGTCTCACAGTTTTCCGGCCTCCTCTGTTGTTTTTTTGTCAATGCTTTCATTATACATGACAACAACAGGTTTTACCATGACTTTCCGTGTTAATTTTGCGTTAAGCCCGGAACCATGAGATGCAGATACAGCCGGCACCGGTTTCTCTTTAAAGAAACGTCGGTTCCGGCTGTATCTGATTTCCGTTATAACAGATATTTAATACTCTCCGTCGTACTCCTGCCCTTTGGCCAGGGTGATACAGAAGTCTTTTTCTCTGGTATAGTGCTCATACCAGACATAGAACACTTCCTTACCCGGGTCTGCCACCAGAGCGTGGTCCGGTCCGGCAGGGATGAAACTCCAGTCTCCGGCTTTATGATCCACAGCCGGCTGATCTCCCACTTTCAAGTGGAAATCCGAATCTCCCACACAGTAGTTCCACTGATGTACCTTGGGATGTCCGGCCTCCGTGGTGCCCTCGCCTACGGCTCTGACCACTCCTACCATGATACGGCCCAGCTGCTTGGGGCTTAAGATATGCCAGGAGGTCGTGTTGGGGCCTTTGCAGTCCTGATCGTAAATCACGGCATCGCTCAGCTTCATAAAGAAGGGAAGGCGTACATGGCAGGCCTCGTAAAGCTCCTTGTCCCACTGGTTCATCTCTACCACGCTGAGAACAAATTCCATATCCTCCACCGCATGGATGGTGTAGGGTTCTTTGTCAAAATTCGGTGCATAGAAAGACAGTTCCGTGATCCGGTGCATCTCATGCTCGGATGTGATGTATCCTTTTCCTTTGCCGAACATCAGAAGTACTGTGTCTTCTCCCCGAAGTTCGGGAGATACCTGGCAGCCTGCTTTCAGGAAGCATTTGTAATTCCGGATCCCTCCGTCGTAAGTTCCCGGAAGCAGCTCGCTCATGGCAAATCCGTGGTCATCGTAATCCTGAGGGATATCCCCGCTTTTTATAAGATAATATTCAGCCATTTTCTATCCCTCCTCTACTTTTTTTCCGGAAGCGGCTTCACGATGAAATCTTTCTCTTTCGTGAAATGCTCGAACCATACATAGTATACTTCCTTGCCGGGCTCTGCCACCAGAGTATGATCCAGACCTGCGGGAACATAGCTCCAGTCTCCTGCCTTTGTGTTAACGGTCTCGCCGTCTACGGTCAGGCTGAAGTCGGAATCGCCTACACAGTAATTCCACTGCTCCACTGCAGGGTGTCCTTCTTCTGTCGTTCCTTCTCCCATGGCTCTCACCACGCCGATCATGATACGGCCCAGCTGCTGCCCGGTGATCACAAACCAGGAAGTGGTATTAGGTCCCTTGCAGTCCTGATCGTACTTGACACACTGGCTGATGGTGCGGAAGAAAGGAAGACGGATGTGAGAACCGTTGTATACTTTCCAGTCCCACTGGTTCATCTCCACGATGCACATCATGAACTCCATATCCGTAACGGCATGGATCTCATAAGGCACTTTATCAAAGTGAGGAGCATAGAAGCACAGTTCCTCAATATGATGGGCATCTGTCGCGTCAGACACATATCCTCTTCCTTTTCCGAAGAAGAACAACACCAGCCTGTCCCCGTAAACTTCCGGAGATACCTTGCTTCCTGCTTTCAGGAAACATTTATAATTCCGGATCCCTCCGTCGTAAGTTCCGGCCAGAACTTCCACTCTGGAAAATCCCGCCTCGTCATACTTGGGGATCACATCCTCATTTCTGGCAATATGGATCGCCATGTCTTATCCTCCTTATCTGTCCCCAGGCCAGGCCTGAATAGGGTTATTTATTGGCAGCGTAATTGGTCCACACTTCCTGGTAGCGCTTGAAGAACTCTTCACGGTCGATCTGTCTTCCTACATACAGAGACCATACTTCGCCCAGGCTGTCTTTTACTTCGTCGGGAGTCCAGGGAGTCATAACCTCATGGGTTCTGCCCTCCTGCAGCAGAGCAAATACGTCTTTGCCCAGGCAGTTTAAGTTCTCGGAAACTTCTACGCTTCCCAGACCCGGGATATTACCCATAACTTCCTGATTCCAGGTTGTCGCATACTCGCTGGATGCCAGATAGTTCAGGAATTTCTTGGCTTCTTCTACTTCCGGGCTGTCCTTATAGACTGCGGCATAGATGGTAGCCGTCTGCAGCTTGTTCTTTCCGGGCTCGTCAGAGATGGGCACCATACCCTGTACTACGTGATCGGCCAGTTCCGGATTGACATCCATGATGTTGGGGATCTCCCAGGAACCTTCGTCGTCAACCATGGCGGCTTCCTCCAGGAAGAA
>CAJUJV010000064.1:0-306 GCA_910586845.1 uncultured Hungatella sp. | reverse complement strand
CCGACCCACTTATCTGTGGCGATGGCATCCTCGTTGCCGTAGGGGATCACCAGGTCATAGTAATCCAGCATGGCGTTCAAGTCGGGATCATTGGCCAGATCCATGTCTTTTCCTGATTTCAGTTCTTCAAAATATCCCAGAGGATCGTCTTTTACAGTGATCCAGGTGCTGCCCAGATGATTGGTCAGACTCAGGGAAGTCTCTGCATAGTGATGTACAAAGGGTTTGATCCCTGCTGCTTCCAGGTCCTTGCACAGCTGCTCCATCTCGCTGATGGTGTCAGGAGTCTTCTCCCAGCCAACCTGC
>CAJUJV010000063.1:11542-22634 GCA_910586845.1 uncultured Hungatella sp. | reverse complement strand
TCAAGGAAGCCGCAGCGGCAGCAGGGCAGAGCGTAAGCGAATATATAAACCAGGCTATTGATGCAAGGATGGGCCTGGATTAAAATGCCGCCCGGCAGCAGGACAGCCGCCGGGAGCAACTAAAACGGCCATGCTGACCATGGGCGGCGTGAGGGTCCAAAGCCCCTACAAACTGTTGATGGGTTGCACTGGTGCAAAAAGTACCTACCAGGGAAGCGTACACGCCTATTCTTCCCAGGTAGGCCGGGAACTAGAAAACCATGCCACGCCCCGGTGAAGTTATCCGGCGTTTAAAAGGTTGTACGATAACACCCGGTATATTGCAAGCAGTCATCCTATAAAGCCGTAGGGCGTGATACGGACGGATGGCCGCTTGCGGTATGCGAAACCGCAGATACACCGTAAGAAAAGGAGGAACTTAACATGGGTATTCTGAAAAATCTATTCTCTAAAAAGCAGGAAACACTAAAGCCGCCACACAAGCCAGATTATACGGAAGTCCACACGGAAGAGATTGCAAGGCTGACAGAGGAAAGCCCTATTAAGCAGGAAGAATTAACACCGACACTGCCGCCCCAGGAGGAACCCAAAAGGCCGAAAGGGATAATAAAGACGCAGCGGCACAAATTGGACAATGTGGAAGCCTACATGAAAGAGATTATGGAACTTGTGGAGAAAAACGAGGACTATAAACTTTCTAAAAAGGCAATTATTGACAGCGGTATGGAAAATGAAAAAATCTATCAGTATGTGCTATCTGAAAAAGCCAAACTTTTGTTCGAGGGGGTAGAGCCTATCCAGGTTTTTGTGGGTGATGTGCATATTGGCGATATAAAGAAAGGTAGCAGGGCACGGGTTAAGAAGCTGATAGAGAGCGGAACCATAAGGGACGTGGAAACGGAAGTATCTGGAGGACATTATAAAATTGTACGGTATGATAGCGGAAGAAATGAATATTTTTATGACAAATTAGAAGATGCGTTTTGCATCACCATTGAAATCACTTACCGGGAAGAGATTAAAGAGGATGTATAAAAATAGGACATTGGGCGGCACGGATTTTTTCCGTGTCCGTTTCTTTTGGAGGGATGATTTCATGGGGAAGCATTTAACTAAAAATGATAGGATAAAAATGGAAACAATGCTTAATTCCGGCCATAAGGTGCCGGAGGTTGCGGCGTATTTGCACGTTCACAGAAGTACCATATACCGGGAAATAAAAAGGGGAGAGTATACCCATAGAAATAGTGACTATACCGAGGAAGTGAGGTATAGCAGCGATTTGGGGCAAAAAACACATGATTGGAACGCCCAGGGAAAAGGGCGCAGTCTTAAAATAGGGAATGATATGCCTTTAGCTGAATACATAGAGGATAAGATTGTAAATGATAAATACAGCCCGGAAGCCGCATTGGCCGCAGCGGCCCAAAGTGGGATTGAGTTTAAGACCTCTATCAGTGTGAGGACTTTATATAGATATATAGACAATGGCATTTTCCTTAAATTAACCAATAAGGACCTGCCGATAAAGGGAAAGAAGAAAAAGCACAATAAGAAAGTAAAGGTACAGAAAAGGGCATCCGCCGGGGAGAGCATAGAGAACCGACCAGAGGAAGTAAAGGGCCGGGAAATCTTTGGACATTGGGAAATGGACACGGTAAAGGGAAAGCAGGGTATTACAAAGTCATGTATGCTTGTATTAACAGAGCGCAAGACCAGGGATGAAATCATCATTAAGATGCCAGACCAAAAGGCGGCAAGCGTAGTGGAAGCCCTGGACCGGTTAGAAAGGAAATGGGGGGATATGTTCCCCAAAGTCTTTAGAAGTATCACCGTGGACAATGGGGTGGAGTTTGCAGACTATGAGGGGTTGGAACGGTCCGTCTTGCGTGAGGGGGAAAAGCGAACATTTCTTTTCTACTGTCATCCATATAGCAGTTGGGAGAGGGGCACAAACGAGAATAGTAACCGCCTTATCCGCCGCCATATACCAAAAGGGGAGGATTTCGAGGAAAAGCAGGATAAAGACATAGATTTTATAGAAACCTGGATAAACAACTACCCAAGGGGGATTTTGGGTTTTAAGACTTCCGCCCAACTCTTTGAAGAGGAAATAAAGAATCTGGCCTAATTTTTTTCAAAAAGTTGTTGCATAACTATTGACAAAATGCAATTCTTGTTTTTTCATGATAAATACAGTGACATTTCCCCCGTTTAATGATAAAATAACCTTGAGCGGACATGGAAGATTATGGCGCGAATCACAAAGGAGGAAATGCAATGTTAGATACAAAAGTAGCAGAACTGCTGAACACACAGGTGAATAAGGAATTCTATTCCGCATACTTATATCTGGATTTTTCCAATTATTACATGGATCAGGGGCTGGAGGGATTTGCCAACTGGTATAAGATCCAGGCACAGGAGGAACGGGATCACGCCCTGCTGTTCATGCAGTATCTGCAGAACAATGGCTGCAAGGTGACGCTGGATGCTATTGACAGACCGGATAAGGAACTGAAGGGTTTTGCGGATCCCCTTCATGCGGGATATGAGCATGAGCAGGTGGTGACCGGCCTGATCCACACCATCTATGATGCGGCCGGCAGCGTGAAGGATTTCCGGACCATGCAGTTTCTGGACTGGTTCGTGAAGGAGCAGGGTGAGGAGGAGACCAATGCAGAAGGGCTGATCAAAAAGTATGATCTCTTCGGCTCCGATCCCAGAGCCCTGTATATGCTGGACAATGAACTGGGAGCAAGAGTGTACTCAGCTCCGTCTCTGGTGCTGTAAGGACTGATCGTTTGCAGGTCTGAAGGCTGTCGGGACGGATCAGAATGGGAGAAAAGAAGATGAAAGTATATACAATGTATTTCAGCCCCACAGGCGGGACCAAAAAGCTCTTAGGTATTCTGGCCGGAGAGCTGGGAACCCCCATGGAGATGGACTTTTCTCTTCCGGGGGAAGACTATGGAATGTACCGGTTTGAACCGGGGGATGTGTGCTTGGTGGGAGTTCCTTCCTTCGGCGGCCGGGTTCCCCGGATAGCTCTGGAGAATCTGACCAGGGTGCGGGCCAACCGGGCCGCTGCCGTGGCAGTAGTCTCTTACGGCAACAGAGCCTACGAGGATACGCTTCTGGAACTGAGAAAGGCTCTGGAAGGCTGCGGCTTTCGGGTAGTGGCCGGGGTGGCTGCAGTAGCAGAACACTCGATCATGCCTCAGTATGGAGCCGGCCGGCCGGACGAGAGAGACTGCAGGGAGCTGAAAGCCATGGCCGGGAAGATCGGGGAGAAGCTGTTAAAGCCTGCCTCCTGGAAAGATTTCTTCGTTCCGGGTCGGGTCCCCTATAAAGAATATCACACTATCCCCATGACTCCCGAGGCAGACAGATCCTGTAAACGCTGCGGCCTCTGCGCCGCCGGCTGTCCTGCCCGGGCCATCCCCAGGGAACACCCTGACCAGACAGACAGTACCCGCTGTATCTCCTGTATGAGATGTGTCCGGATCTGCCCGGAACACGGAAGAAAGGTGAACAAGATGATGGTCCTTGCCGCTTCCATGAAACTTCGCAGGGCCTGTGCCGGGCGCAAGGATAACGAACTGTTCTTATAAAAAGATAAATAAAAATATGTAAAAACATGCTGAGCACGCAGGAACTGCCAGCATGTTTTTCTTTTGTCCGGGACATATTAAAAAGGCAGCAATGAAAATCCAGTCTATGAGGAACAGGAGGGAATCGTTATGAGTCCGAAAGAATTAAGCTATATTGAAGATGCCCTGGGCCACGAGAATTTTTTGAAGACCCAGTGCCAGGAGGCGGTAAAAAATCTGCAGGATCCGGAACTGAAAAACTGTGTGGAACAGTTTTCCCAAAAGCACCAGCAGATATTTGACAACTTCTATAATCTGATCTAAAGGAGGGATTGACATGGATGACAGATGTATTATGGAGAACCTGCTTTTGACTACAAAAGGAGTATGTGACCTGTATCTTCACGGAACCATAGAATCTTCGACTCAGAATGTGCATCAGGCGTTCGACCAGGCTCTGGATGACAGCCTGTGCATGCAGGATGACATCTATAAAAAAATGTCTGCCAAAGGCTGGTATTCTACGGAGACCGCAGAACAGCAGAAAGTGATGAAGGTGAAAAACCAGTTTGCCGGCATGGCCTAGACCATAGGCAGACAGCAGATCTGTAAGCATCCGCGCCATGTATCATGACGGCTGCCGACAGGTCCGAAAAGGAAGATCCTGCCCGTCCTTAACAGCTGCCGGGGCAGCAGACGGGCAGGATGACGTTAAAAGTTACATACAAATTTTCCGGCTGTAAGCATCCGCGCCAGTTCTTTGCCTGATTCGGGAAGAGTCTCCAGGCGGACTCCGATTCCGGTCAGATCTTCCGGACGATGGAAGTCGGAGGCACTGATGCCGGGAAGTCCCCATTTCTCTGCCCAGGCCATGGCCTGGGCGTTGTGAGAGATCTGGCGCTGGTTTCCGTTAAAGATCTCCACCCCGTCGATCAGCTTTGGGTCTGCGGGAGTACAGACGCTGCGGAAGGGATGGGCCTGGAAAATGGCTATGGATTCACGGGAAAACTGCTCATGGACAGAAGCCAGATCGCTTTCATAGAGCCATGGGTGGGAGAAAATGTATTCCTCATCAAGGCCATAGACCAGAAAATCATTGTCATCATGGGGGAAACGCAGTTCCATGCCCAGATAGATGCGGATACCCAGCTGTTCTCCTTCGGCCCTGGCAGTCCGGTAGCCGACGAGAAACCCTTCCACGACCTCATCCCAGCCGCGCTGTCCCGGCATCCCGCAGACGCTCCGACTGAAATGATCCGTAACGACCACGGCTCCATAGCCGGCTTCGCGGTACATGGCCAGTCCCTGCTTGACAGGAACCTTGCCGCAGCTGCTGCTCTCCGCCGTGTGGAAATGAAGTTCAGTAAATATCATGGCAGTCCTCCTTGTAAGTTGATATAAGGTTATTATAAGACAGCAGCAGGAAAATGCAATGAGATATTGAAAAAGAGATATTGAAAAATCAAAAATCTTATTGACAAACGGAAAAAATCCATGTATACTCTTACTTGTTCGTGCAGAAGTGGCGGAATTGGCAGACGCGCACGGTTCAGGTCCGTGTGGTAGTAATACCTTGTGGGTTCGACTCCCATCTTCTGCATAGGAAAAGACCAGACAGAGATGTCCGGTCTTTTTTCTATGGTTTACATCACTCATCTTCCTGTTTCATGTCCGCTACGGCTTCTTCAGAGGACTGGCCGGTCTGTGACGGGAAAGAGACCCCATATCTTTTCAGACGTTTCCGGGCAAAAAATCTCACAGTCCCAAGGATGATTAAAACGATTGCTCCCAAAGGCAGCCATACGGGAATAAGCACTATCAATCCCACAAAAAGATTGATGAAAAATTCCTTCACATTTTTGATGTTTCGGGAGAATCCTTTGTGGATCCGCTGGCCTACGGTTTCAGGGGCAGTGGGGGTGAAGTTGACAGGAAGCACTTCGTTGATATCGACGGAGACCGTGCTGTACTCCACCTGATTGTCATAAAGCTTCAGGCGGGATTCCATGGACTCCAGTTCGTAGCGGATCTCTGACAGCCGTTCTTCCAGGGCGATGACGGCCTCCAGAGTGTCCGCTTTTTCCAGCAGAGCCCAGATGCGGTCCTGCTCCACGGTGAGAGTTTTCTTGCGGCTTTCCAGATCGCTGTACTGCAGGGTCACATCCTGAACAGACTCGGATTTGTGAGCCACATTGCCGTTTTCTTCCACCAGGCTGATAAACTGGTCCAGCTTGCTGCTGGGGATCCGGATGATCATCCAGGCGGAGCGGCTGCTGTAGGAGGCACGGTTTCCGGAGATGTCGGACTGCTCCATGTATCCTGACAGCTCCGCGGTCTTCTGCCGGATCTGGTCGACCAGCTGGTCAAAAGAGTCGGTCTCCACAAACATGGAGACGTTGCGGATCAGTTTGCGGCCTGAGGGATTGACGGGATTCATGGAAGAACTGTCGGACAGACCGCCGGAATCCGGGGACATGGCCGCTGCCTCCGTCTCATACTCATAGCCTTTTTCTTCCATCCAATATCCGTCTTCGGAAGCCATGGCAGGAACAGCCATGTCATAGGCGGCGCCTCCGGCAACTTCATAGCTTGCCGCCGTGGTCTCGGCAGCGAAATTTTTGCTGCCACCTCCGCTGCCTCCGCAGCCTCCCAGGATCACCGATAATGCCAGAAGAAATGCCGCGGATGTCAATGTGTACCTGTTTTTCATAAATATCCTCCTCCCAATTCATTGCGTGAAGGCAGCATTTGTCCGGTTTGCCGTGCTGCCGGTTACCCGTCCCGTCAGTCTGTGAGGGACAGTTGAATTGACAATCTCAGCGTACCATAAATGGATACACGATACAAGGGAAGTAAGGAAAGCTTCATAAATTACGGAGAAAATTAAGAGACCTACTGGCAAAGAAAAGGAATCTGTTATATAATGAGCCTTAGTCTGACATGATATGGTAATGGAAGACGAAAACCATAGAAGGAGATTCATATGCTTACATTAGAGAATTTGTCATTCGGCGTACAGGAGGACAGGAAGGAAAAAGAGATCATCCACAATATAAGCCTGACCGTCGGAGATCATAAATTTGTAGTGATCACAGGCCCTAACGGCGGAGGAAAATCCACTCTGGCCAGACTGATCGCAGGCATCGAGAAACCGTCAGGCGGAGCCATCATCCTGGATGGCGAAGATATTACGGAAAAAAACATTACGGAAAGGGCTAATCTGGGCATCAGCTACGCTTTTCAGCAGCCCGTCCGGTTTAAAGGAGTCCAGGTCCTGGATCTGATCCGTCTGGCAGCCAAAAAGAAGCTGACAGCGGCGGATGCCTGCGTCTATCTGTCGGAGGTAGGGCTGTGCGCCAAAGATTATATTAACAGAGAGGTCAACGGCAGCCTGTCAGGAGGAGAGCTAAAGAGGATCGAGATCGCCACGGTGCTGGCAAGAGGCACCAAGCTTTCCGTATTTGACGAGCCGGAGGCAGGTATCGATCTCTGGAGCTTTCAGAATCTGATCACCGTGTTTGAGCGCATGAGAGATAAGACCAACGGCTCTATTCTGATCATTTCCCATCAGGAGCGGATCCTGAATATCGCAGATGAGATCGTGGTCATAGCAGACGGACAGATCACGGCCCAGGGACCCAAAGAGGAGATCCTTCCGGGACTTCTGGGGACTGCTTCCGCAGTGGACGCCTGCAGCAGGTTCTATAGAGGAGGTAACTGATATGGCAGATATCATGAATGTGGATTCTATACAGATGAGACTCCTGGAGGAAGTGGCAGACCTTCATGAGGTGCCCGCAGGGGCCTATAATATCCGTGCCAACGGACAGATGGCAGGCAGGGTCAATTCGGCCAATATCGAGATCGTCTCCAAGGAAGAAGGAGAAGGCATCGACATCCATATCAAACCGGGGACCAGGCATGAGAGCGTCCATATCCCCGTGGTCTTAAGCCAGAGCGGCCTGACCGAGATGGTGTACAATGACTTTTATATCGGCGACGACTCCGATGTGGTCATCGTGGCCGGCTGCGGTATCCACAACGGAGGAGATCAGGATTCCAAACACGACGGTCTCCACCGGTTCTTCCTGGGAAAGAATGCCAGGGTAAAATATGTGGAGAAGCACTACGGGTCCGGAGACGGCAGGGGACAGCGGATCATGAACCCGGGAACAGAAGTGACCATGGAAGAAAACAGCTATATGGAAATGGAGATGGTACAGATCAAAGGAGTGGACTCCACCAGAAGGATGACAAAGGCGGATCTGGCCGCAGGCGCCAAGCTGATCATCCGTGAGCGTCTTCTCACCCACGGGACTCAGTTTGCGGAGAGCAGCTTTGTGGTCAATTTAAACGGAGAGGATTCCAGCGCCAATGTGATATCCCGCTCCGTGGCCAAGGAGGATTCCGTCCAGATCTTCAATGCGGAGATCAACGGCAATGCCAGATGTGCAGGCCACTCCGAATGTGATGCCATTATCATGGACCGGGCGAAGATCAGCGCCATCCCAAAGATCACGGCCAACAACACGGACGCGGCCCTGATCCACGAGGCGGCTATCGGCAAGATCGCCGGGGAGCAGATCATCAAGCTGATGACACTGGGGCTTACGGAAGAAGAGGCCGAAGCCCAGATCGTCAACGGATTCCTGAAATAGGGACAGGAAAAAGAGCATACTCATCTTCATAAAGGCATATATGATGCCAGAAAAGGAAAGCCGGAAATGCCCGGTTTCCGGCCGCGGCTGCCGCGGCAGAAAGACCCGGCACAGGGCCCGGGAACAGGATTCCGGAAGGGAGAGGGATGAGAATATGCAGGATCAGAAACTGGAAAATGTGCTGAATCTGGCTCTGGGAGCCACGCCGGAGGAGCTGGAGCGCTCGGAGACTCTGGCTGTGGGGTACGACCCGGAGGAAGAGACATGGGAGGTTATCGTCAGGCACTCCCGCCCGCTGGAGGGTCTGGAAGAGATGGGAGTGAGACAGGAGGAACTGCTGAATCAGTATTCCATCCTGACGGTTCCCCGGTCGAAGCTGGAGGAACTCAGCGCCCTGCCCCAGGTAGAATATATAGAAAAACCAAAGAGGCTGTACTTTGCCCTGTCACAGGCAAAGGCAGCCTCTTGTATTACTTATGTTCAGGTGGAAAACAGCAGTTATCTTCCCTATCTGACGGGAAAAGAGTGCCTGGTGGCGGTGATCGACTCGGGCATCGACTATTTTCACGAAGATTTCCGCAGGGAAGACGGAACCACCAGGATCCTGGAACTGTGGGATCAGACTCTGGGAAAGGTCTTTACAGAGACGGAAATCAACGAGGCGCTGAAAAAAGGCAGCCGCAGGGAGGGGAGAACGGTAGTGCCCAGCGTGGATGGCAGCGGCCATGGGACGGCGGTGGCAGGCATCGCGGCGGGAAACGGGCGGGAGAGCAAAGGCCTCTACCGGGGAGTGGCGTTTGAAGCCGGTCTTCTGGTGGTAAAGCTGGGAGTGCCGGACCCTCTGGGATTTCCCAGGACCACAGAGCTTATGCGGGCGCTGGACTACGTGGTGCGGCGGGCGGTGGACCTTAAGATGCCGGTAGCAGTCAATGTGAGCATCGGCAACACCTACGGTTCCCACGACGGCACCAGTCTTTTGGAGACCTACATCGACGGAATCTCCAATTACGGGCGAAATGTCATCATCATCGGTTCCGGTAACGAGGCCGGGTTTGGCGGTCATATCTCCGGGGCACTTTCCATGGGGGAGGCGGTGAATGTGGAACTGTCCGTCGCGCCCTATGAGAGCGGGATTACGGTTCAGCTGTGGAAACATTATGTGGACGATTTCGCCATCACGCTGGTGACGCCATCCGGCAGGATCTTAGGACCGCTGCCGCCCGTGATCGGGCCCCAGACCCTGGACTATGAGAGCACACGGATCCTTCTGTACTACGGGGAACCGGGTCCTTACAGCAAGGCGCAGGAGATCTATTTTGACTTCATGCCTCTGCACCGGGATTACCTGCAGAGCGGAATCTGGGTGTTTCATCTGACCCCGCGAAACATCGTTCAGGGGAATTATGATTTCTGGCTGCCGTCGTCCACTATTCTGAACAAATCTACCTATTTTCTGAGATCCACGCCGGATACCACCCTGACTATCCCCTCCACAGCCTCCATGGCCCTGACTGTGGGGGCTTACGACAGCAGCTACCAGACCTATGCGGATTTTTCGGGCCGGGGCTTTACCAGGGTGACCAACCAGGTAAAGCCGGATCTTGTCGCCCCTGGGGTGAATATTATGACGGCCAAAAACGGAGGCGGCTATGAGGCGGTGACCGGAACCTCTTTTGCCGCCCCCTTTGTCACCGGAAGCGCGGCCCTGCTCATGCAGTGGGTGAAGGCGTATCTCATGCGGGGGGCCAGGAAGCTGCCAGGGTATGGGGTGTGGCCGAATCCCCAGCTGGGGTGGGGGGCGCTGTGTGTGAGGGATAGTTTGCCGGGCTGAGATAAAAATTTATCATTGTATAGAGTATCGAGTTTTCATATGATAATTTTTCTGGAAAATTTGTAGAGATTATGAGGTTGAGCAGATACATCGGTTTGAAGAAATTCGCAGAGTATTGATGGGAAGAAGAGATGGTAAGATAGGATCCTAAGTATGCAAGGCCCTATGCAGTGCAGAAGATAATTGAGAATTGTTGATAGAAGTGCAGAAGCAGTTACCGAGGAATCCTCGGCAACTGCTTCTGATGGAAAAAGATACAGGATTTAAACCATCATCCCCCATTCCTGCTCTGATCAAAAGTCCGGAACTTGGACGGCGACAGTCCGGTGATCTTCTTAAAAGCCCGGTTAAAGTGCGCGGCATCCTGATAACCGCTTTCCAGAGCGATATCCTGGATCTTTTTATTGGGATTTTTAAGAAGCACCTTTGCCTTTTCGATGCGTTCCTGAACGATGTAATCCCGAATACACATGCCGGTGAGATTTTTAAACAGCGTGCTGAAATAGTAGGGAGAGAGCCGAAACTGTGCAGAGATATCCGTCACGGTCAGAGGATCGGAGACATGGGCCTTGATATAGTCCTTTGCCTTTCGGACCATGTGATGGTTTCTCTCATTCTGTATCGCGGTAAGTTTATCACTATATAAAAGAATATCTTCCCGGAAAAGTTCCTTCAGCTGGCTGACGCAAGGGATATTTTTAATATGATTGGAGATATCATACCTGGTAAGTTTGTGCTCTACGATAATTTGAATCATGCTGCTGTTGTGTTCCATCAGAGAGTACACAAAAGACATCAGATCTTCCTGGAATTTTTCACGGGCCAGAGTTTTTCCGGAAAGGTCTGAGAATATCAGATCGATTATGTCCGCGCAGGAGGAGCGGTCCATATCACAGAGGGACTGGCGAAGCTGCTCCAGTTCCCTTTTTAAGTTTTCTTCCGTCTTGGGACTTTCGGACAGAGGAAGGTCAAAATATTCGGTTTGCTCCTTTTCCTCTTCGTCTCCGATC
>CAJUJV010000063.1:11296-11532 GCA_910586845.1 uncultured Hungatella sp. | reverse complement strand
GCTTTAAACCAGGGATCAGAAGCCGGATCATATCGACCAATTGTCTGATGTTGACCGGCTTTAAAAGGTAATCATAGGCTCCGGTCTTCAATGCGTTCCGGATGTAGGAATAATCATCGAAGCCGCTTAAGATGATGACACAGCTGCTGATTTCATATTTTTTCAGAATTCTGAGCAGAGAGAGACCGTCAAGCCTGGGCATCTTGTTGTCGGAGATGATCAGATGATAATACTCC
>CAJUJV010000063.1:6277-11266 GCA_910586845.1 uncultured Hungatella sp. | reverse complement strand
GCATCCATTTGACGGCATCTTCTCCGTCAGCAGCCGTGGCGCACAGGAATTCATCGGGAAAATGATGTTCCAGGACAGCCCGGAGGCCATCCAGTATGGTTTCGTCGTCATCAATCAATAAGATCTGATACATGTTCCATATCCCCTTTCTCCTGGCTTTGGCAGGTGTCAAAATGCAGCCAGGGCAGCGTGACAATCACCGTGCTTCCCTGGCCCTGTATGCTGTCAATGGACAATCCGTATTCGGGCCCGTAGGTCAGCTGGATCCTCCGCGAGACATTGCGGATACCGATGGCCTGACTGGCAGGGTTCAAAAGTTCCTGCTGTACCTTTTTAAGCTCTTCGGGCGGCATGCCGCATCCGTTGTCTGATACACACAGAATCATCCGGGAATCTTTTCTGTAACCCAGAATATCGATCACCATATGCTGTCTGGTATCGCCAAGCCCATGGAGGATCGAGTTTTCCACCATGGGCTGAAAGAGCAGCTTTATGGTGCGGCAGTCCAGCAGCTCCTTGTCCAAAGCCTTATTAAAAGAAATCCGGTCCCTATACTGATGGGAAAGGATGGACAGATAGACATCCAGCTGTTCTAATTCTTCTCTGAGTGTCACTTCTTTCGTCGTACCACGAAGGCCGTACTGGAGATTTTTTCCCAGAAGCTCGGCCATCTCGGCCACATGAAAATCCTTGTTTTTATAGGCAGCCAGGTGCATGACCTCCAATGTGTTATAGAGATAATGAGGATTGATCTGGGTTCTCAAAAGCTGCAGCTCCGTCTCCTGCTTTTCCAGATCCTTCATCAGTCCCTCGTGGATCAGAGTATTGATTCTGTCAGACATATGGTTAAAGGACAGAAATACTTCATTCAATTCAAGGGGAAGAGGCAAGGGAGGGAGAGACGGTACATAATTCGTTTCAAATGCGTTGCAGGTTGCAACCAGGGTCTTTAGAGGTGTCTGGATATTGCGGATCACCCAAAACATGGTCAGAGAAATCAAAGCCAGGATTCCGGCCCAGGCCGCGATCAGCAGAATACGGGCCGGTATCAGCTGACGAAATATGGAGGAAAAGGGGGTCCGGATGACAATCGCGGTGCTGCTTCCATGAAAGATGCTGTGTTCAACTCCCGGTTTCTGGATATCCAGACGGATGTGTCCTTCCGGTTCCTCGTGATAAGCCGGCATGGAAGGGTCATCCATATTGGTGAGAAGCAGTTTTCCGTCATAGTAGACGGCATACTCCTGAGCGGGAAGACCGTGTTCGAAAGACATGCCCTGAATGATGTTTGTCACGTCTCTGCCTGCCAGGCATAGTCCGATGGTCCGGTAATGATAAGGGTCCGCCAGATTGCGCGCGACACAGATGCTGATGCCATCCTTTTCGGCGATGCCTGAGCTGACAAATTCATCGGGTTTTAAAATCGAAACGGCCCCCAGTGGTTTTGTAAACATGCTGTCATACCAGTCTGCGTTCTGCCGGATGGTACAACTGTGATGAACGGCATCTTTTGCGGTCAGATAGACTCCGTTACCTTCCAGGTCATAGATGGCGACGAAATCCACAGGCGAGTAGTTCAGCTGAGTCTGGGCCTGGTTGTAAAAGGCGAATCCGAAGGTATGATTTTCCAGAATGGAGCCTTTGCGGAGCACGGAACAGAGGGTATCGTCGTTGGCAAACAGAGACTGGTTGGTGGGGAATAATGTGACTCGTGACAGGACGGCCAGATCGTTCTCCAACTGTGTCAGGACCTTTTCTCCGTTTTGATAGGCCTGGGAAGCGGTATTGCCCAATAGCATCATGGCCTCTGATATGGTCAGGTACAGCCAGAAGATCACGATGAGACCACACTGCAGCAGAGCAATCAGGTATAGCCGGGCTTTGATGGAATTGCCGTTTTTATTCATGAAGTTCTCCTCGGTAAGGAATTAATAGTTATATTATATAATAATCCTTAAAAATGGCAAGAAAAAACGAATCAAGATATTCAATTTGCCAAACTCATTGATTATAATCAAGATACAAATAAACAGGCCTGTATTTGAAAAAGAGAGAGGGAGATTGCTATGAAGAAAAGATGGTTGGCAGCCGGTTTGGCTGTGGCTACAGTATTGGGAAGTCTGACGGCCTGCGGGAAAAGCGGCGATACTCAGGAGGCGGCGACGTCTGCGCCGGCAACAGGAAACGGCGGGACAGCTGCCGGAGACAGCGCTTCTTCTGCCGGGAGCGTGGAGATCGAGTTTTTGTCACAGAAAAGGGAGGATGTGGATCTGTTTGATGAAATTTTGGCAGATTTTATGAGCAAGAATCCGGGTATCCGCATTTCACAGACCACGACCACGGGGTCTGTCAGCTTCTCTTCCCGGGTGGCTTCCAATGATGTGCCGGAACTGGGAAATGTATATGCAAGTACCGCGTACCGGACCATGGCAGAGGAAGGATTATTTATGGATTTAAGGGGACAGGACTTTCTGGGGAGAATCCCCAAAGAATATTTGGACCTGTTTACCCTGGAAGACGGCAGAGTGTTTGCGGTTCCGGTCAATGTCAATGCTTTCGGACTTTATGTGAATATGGATATCTATAAAGAACAGGAGCTGGAGCTGCCTAGAACCTATGAGGAGCTGATTGCAAACTGTGAAAAACTGAGGGCAGCCGGGATCACTCCCTTTGCGTTCCAGTTTAAAGATGCCGGAGGCCTTCGGCAGTGCTTTGAGCGGTATATGACAGGGGTTGTGGACCATGATTTCTTAAAGATCTGTGAGGAGGTAGGGCTTGAGGGCAAATCTTTCGGCGACTATCCGACGATCGTGGAGGGGCTTGAGAAGTTTATCGCTCTTCTGGACTATGCGGATACGGATCCTCTGGGCATGGATACCAATGATCTGGCGGATACCTTTGCCAACGGAAAATGCGCTATGGTGATGAACGGAAACTGGGGCGCTTCCCAGTATCTGGGGCTGAATCCGGATCTGAATATGAAGGTAATTCTGTTCCCGTCTGTCACGGGCATCGACAGCACTACCGTGGGAACTCCCGATATGTGCCTGGCTGTCTCCGCCGCGGCTTCTAAGGAGCAGCAGGATGCCTGCCTTACCTTTATCCGATATTTTCTGGAGCCGGAGATCATCGAGTGGTTTGCCCAGGAAGATAAAGTTCCCAGCATTGTAGAAGGCGTCGCCTACCGCAATGAGGAATTGAAGGATATCTCGGATGCCATTGAAGACGGCCATTTCACAAAATCGCCTACCCTGGGCTGGGCCAACGGGTATCAGAGCGCCATTCAGGGGGAACTGCAGTCTCTGATCGTGGACAGAGATGTGAAAACATTTATTGAGACCTGGGATCAGTTTACAAAGGATGTCTATGGACAGCAGTAGGCTTGAAGGGAGTTGAACGATGAAAAAGGTCCAAAAAAATAGGGAACGGAATCTCACCCATGCTCTTTTCGTCCTTCCAAGCTTAAGTCTCTACACCGTGTTCTCCATCTTTCCCATCTTTCTGGGGATTTATTACAGCTTTACGGATTGGGACGGAATCAAAAAGAATTATTCGTTCATTGGTTTTAAGAATTACATAAAAATGTTTGGCGACAAACGTTTTTGGCATTCGGTTTCTTTCAACCTGCGGTACACCGTATTTCTGGTTCTGGGGGTTACCCTGCTCAGTGTGGGAGTCGGTCTGCTGTTAAATCAAAAGGTGAGAGGAAAAATGTTTTTTCGGGCCGCATACTTTTTCCCGGCAGTGATCTCCGCCCTGACAGGGGGACTGATCTTTAATCAGATCTACGGAAAAGGAATTCCTTTTATCGGAGAACTGTTGGGAATCGGGCTGCTTCAAAAGAATATTCTCACAAGCAAAGTCGGGGCTCAGTTTGGCATCCTGTTTGTCAATCTGTGGCAGGGCGTGGCGATTCCCACGGTTTTGGTGCTGTCCGCCCTGCAGACCATCCCTCAGGAGCTGATCGAGTCGGCCTCCTTAGACGGAGCGGACGGCAGGCAGCTGTTTCGATACTTGATTTTCCCCTTTTTGCTTCCCACCATCAGTATCATCATCATACTGAATTTGAAATCCGGTCTCATGCTCTATGACTATGTCATGGCGCTGACCACCGGCGGACCGGCCAGAGCGACGGAGAGTTTGACCATGCTCATCTATACCCAGGCATTTGACGAGATGAAATTCAGCTATTCCATAGCAGAGTCCATTGTGGTATCCATGGCCATCATCGCGGTCTCTGTCTTACAGATTCACAGCACGAACCGAAAGAAGGTGTATGAATGACCAGAAAACAAATGAGAGCGGCCTGTGTGTATACCGCGTTGATCATCGGGCTTTTTATCATCGCCATTCCCTTTTATTTGTCGCTGGTATCATCGGTGAAAACCCAGTCAGAGCTGAGCCGGAATTTTTTCGGACTGCCTTTTGAGGCTACTTTGGAGAATTATCTAACGATTATGCAGAAGGGAGATTTCCTTCCTGCCCTCAGTAATTCGTTTCTGATCACCATCGTAAGCCTGGCCGGATTCGCGGTCCTGCTTCCCATGGCTTCCTATCCCATATCCCGGCGGATGGGGACCAGCAGGTTTTACATGATCTTGTATTATTATCTGCTGGCAAGCATTTTCATTCCTTTTCAGGTGAAGATGATACCCATCGTCAAACTGATGAATACGCTGCATATCGCCAATCGGTGGGGATTGATTCTTCTTTATCTGGCCGGAAGTACGGGGGAGGGAATGTTTTTGATGACAGGCTATCTGTCCACGATCCCTACGGATATGGAGGAGGCGGCGTACATCGACGGGGCCAGCACATGGCAGGTCTTTACACAGATCATCGCGCCTGTGATGAGACCTATTACGGCTACGGTCCTGATCAAGAACTGCTTATGGGTGTGGAATGATTTCATGATGCCCAGTATGGTACTGCGTCTGAGAGAGGACCGGACCCTGCCTTTGTTCCAGTATGCGTTCCAGGGAGAGTATG
>CAJUJV010000063.1:0-6262 GCA_910586845.1 uncultured Hungatella sp. | reverse complement strand
TTGTGATGGCTATGGTCCCCATTATGATTTTCTACTGTATCATGCAGAAACATATCATCGAGGGCATGATGAGCGGTGCCGTGAAAGGATAGGGAGAAGCGATGTCTTTATGTGAAATGACTTTTTATTCCAGGATACTGAAGATGGATACCCAGGTTTCCGTGATTCTCCCGGAGAAGGAACAGGGCATCGGGATGGGAGGACATGATTCCGACAAGACCCATGACTGCCCGGTGCTGTGGCTTCTCCATGGGCGCAGTGACGACCACACTATCTGGATGAGGAGAACTTCGATAGAGAGGTACGCGGTTCCTCTGGGACTGGCTGTGGTGATGCCGGAGGTGAGCTACAGCAGGTATCTGAATATGGCTTATGGGCCGGCCTATTACGATTATATGACCCAGGAACTTCCCCGGCTGTGCCGTCAGGTTTTTCCTTCTTTCAGCTTAAGAAGAGAGGAAAATTTTATCGCAGGTCTGTCCATGGGCGGAGGCGGAGCCATGTACATCGGCTTAAAGCATCCGGAAAACTACAGTCATATCGGGATGTTTTCCACCGGCGGGGCAGTTCCCTTAGAACCTCTGTGGCGGCCCGGGACTTCGGGCGGCAGACTGGGGGAGGACATTTACGGAACTGGAGATCTGGAGGCGTTAAAAGACGGTCCTTATGACCTGTTCGTTCTGGCCAGGAAGGCGTGGGAGAGCGGGATGACGCTTCCGTCTATCTATCACACCATGGGCACGGAAGATCCCCGCTATCCGGCAGCCATGGCTGTGAAACATTTTTTCGAAGGCCTGCCGGGCAATCCGTTTCATTATGAATATCATGAGAGTCCGGGCAGCCATGAATGGGCGTTCTGGGATCAGTGGATTCAGGGATTTTTGGACCGCTTAAATATCAGAGAGGGGTGACAAAAGTGACTGCGCTTACGGTACATTTTTATTCCTCCGCGCTGACGGAGTGTAATTCCATGCAGGTGGTCCTGCCATCCGGGGACGGTCCATGGCCTGTGCTGTGGCTCCTGCCGCCTATGGGCTGCAATCATACCCGCTGGAGCGCTCACACGGATATAGAAGCATTGGCAGAGCGGAAGCAGAGGATGGTGGTCATGCCGGATCTGAAACTCAGCTGCGGCCTTGATATGGTCCACGGATTGGGATTTCACTCTATGCTCGTGACAGAATTACCCCTGTTTTTGAGGGAACATTTTTCGGTGGATCTCACCTCGCAGGTGATCGCCGGGGCAAAGGAGGGGGCCTACGCCGCCCTGTATGCCGCCGCCCACGGAACTCAGGCCTATGAACAAGTGATCGCCCTGTCAGGCGGCTCTCTGACAGACGAGGGGGAGCTCCTGGACTCGGATTTGAGATTCTGCCATGCCTTCGGGGACCAGGTGTCTGCTTTGAGGGGGAGTGCTTATGATATGGGCACCCAGGTTCAAAAGATCCGAAAGCACTCCGAAGTTTACGCGGCTTATGGTATGGAAGACAGGTATTGCCGTTCCGCCTCCCGTTTAGGCAGCAGACTGCCGCCGGAGCAGGTTGAGGTTTTACATGGAACACTGGGCTGGGAAGAGTGGTATGAGGTTTTGCAAAGGAGAGTTTAGAGATACGCTTTAGGGGGATGAGGAACCCCACATCCATGGTTTTTGTGATGGATGTGGGGTTTTTATCGTTTGTAAAAAGGCGAAGAACCGGATATTTCTCCTTTGTCAGGGCTCTGATCTTTGCCGGATTGATTTCAAAATAAAAATACGCTACAATAAAGAAAACCGACACAAAGCGGTCCGACAAAATGATGAAAACAGGAAAACGACTATGGAAAACAGATTATGGCTTCTTCTTGACGCACTGTCAGAGGATTATAAGACTTCAAAACAGCTGGGAGAAGAGCTGGGGATCAGCGAGAAGACCGTAAGGACAAGGATCAGGGAACTGGAGGAGGCCATAGAAGGCAGCGGGGCGCAGGTCTTCTCAAAACCCAGGTACGGGTACTGTATCAGGGTGGAGGAGCCGGATACCTGGGAAGCGTTTAAAACAGGGCGTTATAAAGATGAGAGCCGCCTTCCGCTGGATTCCGGCGAGCGGGTGGACTACATGCTGGCCCTCTTTTTAAACCGGGGAGATTACAGGAAACTGGAAGATCTCAGCGACTTCCTGTTTGTCTCATCCAAGACTCTGACCAATGAGTTAAAGCGGGTGGAGCAGATCCTGGAGCGGTTTTCCCTGAGTCTGGAGCGGAAGCCTTACTACGGGATCCGGGCAGTGGGCAGGGAGTTTGACAAGCGGTGCTGTATTCTGCAGAATTTCTATCTGCCGAAAAAGTCCTTCTGGATCGGCGGGGAAAAGCAGGAGCAGGGGCAGAGTGTGGTCGCGGCGGCTCTTTTGGAACTGACCAGGGAATATGACATGCGGTTTACGGAGATCGCTTTTCAAAACACGGTGCTCTATATCAGCCTCAGTATCTCCAGGATGAAAAAGGGATTTTTCATCGGTACGGCCATGTCCCCCATACCGGATCGGCGCATCCGGAGGGAGGTGGAGCTGGCCGCCAGATTATATGAACGGCTTGACGTGGAGGCAGTTCATAAGATCCGGATGCCATGGGCGGAGATCTACCTTGCCGGAGTGTACATAGCCGGACGCAGGATCCTCAGTCTGGATGAGGACAGAGGGGAGAACAATCTGGTGGCTACGGCACAGATCGACGGCCTGGTATCCCAGATTCTGGAGGAAATCTATATCAGCTACGGTGTGGAGCTGAGGGAGGACTTAAACTTAAGGATCATGCTGATCCAGCATCTGATCCCCATGGAGATCCGCGTCCGGTACAATATTCCCGTGGAAAATGTGCCTGACCGGCAGATCAGAGAGAAATATATGCTGGCCTACTCCATGGCTCAGCTGGCAGCGGCACAGATGACGGAATACTATGAGAGGGAGATGCCGGAGGATGAGGTTTTGTGCATGGCCCTCTATTTTGCCATGGCCCTGGAAGAGAAAAAGACCATGAGGAAGAAGAAAAACAGGATTCTTCTGGTCTGCGTCAGCGGAAAGGCCAGCTCCAGGCTTTTGAAGTACCGGTTTCAGAGGGAGTTCGGGGAGTACATCGATTCTCTGGAGATCTGCGGCGTTCATGAGCTGGAACAGGTGGACTTTAAACAGGTGGATTTTGTCTTTACCACAGTGCCCATTTACAGAAAGGTGTCCGTGCCCATTATGGAGATCCATGATTTTCTGGAGAGCGGGGAGATCATGTCTATCCGGCATTTTCTTCAGGCAGGGGGCATGCAGTTTTTAAACAGATATTACCGGAGGGAGCTGTTTTTTTCCGATATAAAGGGGGAAAGCCGGGAACAGGTGATCCATGAGATCTGTGAGAGAACCGGAAACGTGGTGTGGCTTCCCGAAGGGTTCGAGGAGTCGGTGATCGAGAGGGAACAGTACGGGGCCACGGATTTCGGCAACCTCACTGCCATTCCCCATCCCAGATATATGATGACCAGGGAGACCGTGGTGGCGGTGGCAGTCCTGAAAAAGCCTGTACTCTGGTCGGCCAATATGGTACAGCTTGTGGTTCTCACATCATTAAATGAGGACGAAGATGATGAGGAGACCCAGGAATTTTATGAGATCACGGCAGCGTTTTTATCTGACAAGGAGGCGGTGGAGTCTGTCATACAGGAGCCGGTGTTTGAGAATTTTGAGAAAAAAATTACCGCATTAAAACGGTAAGATGAGTTGTGGAAGTTATCCGACATTTTCTTTATAATCACAGCATAAGGACTGAAACACAAGGGAACGGAGGGAGGCTATGAGAAATATTGTATTGCTCTGCAATATGGGAATGTCCACCAGTCTGATGGTAAACCGAATGAAGGCAGCGGCCAGGGAAGAGGGATATGAGTGTGAGATCAAGGCCTGTGCGCTGCAGAAATCAAAAAAAGTAATGGAGACAGCGGACATTCTGCTGGTAGGGCCCCAGATCGAGTACGAACTGCCAAGGCTTCGGGAGGAATACCCTCACAAGCTGTTCGTGACGATCAACATGGCTGATTACGGCAGAATGAACGGAAAGAACGTTTTGGAACATGTAAAAGAGGTTCTTGGAGATTAAAGGAGAAAGAAAATGTCGGATAATAAACATACATTTACAGAAACATTTCAGATGAAATTAGGGCAGTTTGCCTCCGCCATGAGCGCAAATATCTATGTGACTGCCATCCGTGACGCCATGCTGGCCTATGTGCCTTTTACATTTATCGCGTCCATCTTTCTGATTTTGGCCTGCTTTCCCATCGAGGGATTTAACAACCTGGTATCATCGATTCTGCACTGTGAGGCGGCGGTATGGCAGGGAAAACTCATGTATGTACATGCCTCAAGCCTTGCAATCGGAGGCCTGCTGGTAGTTTTGACCATGGCTCATTCCATGGCGGAGAAGATGAAGATCAACGAGATTCAGGTAACCGTCACTTCTCTCGTAAACTATCTGATCCTCACTCCCATGCTGATGACAGATTCCGGCAAGGCCATTGCCTTAAATACCGTAAGCGCCGAGGCCATGTTCTGCGCCATCCTGACCGGCCTGTTTACGGCAAAGATCTATCAGTTTATTGACAGCAAAGGCATTAAGATCAAGATGCCGGAGGCGGTTCCGCCGGCAGTGTCGGCACCGTTTGAGTCGTTGATCCCGTCTTTCTGCGCTATCTTCGTGTTCTGGGTTGTCCGTCTGATCATGGATGCCCTGGGAATGAGCGCAGTGCAGCTGATCAACAAGACTCTGGGCATGCCTCTGTTTTTGATCGGCGGCTCCATCTTCGGCGTGGCAGGAGCCAAATTCTTTGAGCAGCTTCTGTGGTTCTTTGGCCTTCACGGCGGCTCCATCGTTTCCGGCGTTATGACTCCTGTGTTCCAGGTACTGGAAGATCAGAACCGGAATTTGTCCATGCTGGGCGAACTGCCAACCAATATTATCAGCAGCAGTTTTTATTCTCATTTTGCCTCCGTAGGCGTTGTGGGAGGCGTGATCGCGGCTCTGATCGTGGCAAGAAGCCGTCAGTATAAAGAGATTTCCAGGATCGCTGCAGTTCCCTATATCTTCGGCGTAGGAGAACCGGCCCTGTTCGGATTCCCCATGATGCTGAATTTTGACCTGATCATTCCGTTTTTGTTTTCCAACGCCATCTCGGCCGTCATTGCTTACATAGCATTTGCGGTGAAGCTGGTGCCCGTGGCCACAGGCCTGGTACAGCTTCCGTGGACCACTCCTCTTTTGGTCAGCGGAGCGCTGGTAACCAACAGTATCTGGGGCGCGGCTTTGCAGTTAGTACAGCTGATCGTGGCTGCCCTGATCTGGATGCCCTTTATCAAGAAGGCAGATAAGAAGCTGGCAGCCATGGAGCAGGGCGGGCAGGAGTAAAGAAATATGGCTGAGGAAAATGTAACCAGAGTGATGGAGATGATCAGCAGGGCAGGTCTTGCCAGATCCAGATATCTGGAGGCAGTAAGAGCGGCAAAACAGTCTGATTTTGAGAAAGCCCGGACACTGATGGACGAGGGAGATCAGTGTTTCGGAAAGGCTCATGAACTCCATTCGGATTTTCTGGCCTCGGGGTGCGAAAATTTGCTGGAAAATGGAGGCGGAGAGCTGAATCTGATCCTGGTCCATGCGGAAGATCAGATGATGTGTGCGGAGACTTTCCGGGTGCTGGGAGCGGAACTGGTGGAATTATATAAGGCCTGTGTGTTTGGGCAGTAAGATCTGGTGGCAATCGTATCTTCATGGGGTGCGGTTGCCACAAATGCTATAGAAGAGAAAGGAGAACCATATGGCGCAGGATTCAAAGTGGATTTGGAGCGGGAGCTGGGGAGCGAAGGAGGATGAAGTTCCCACTCAGGTGCTGTTTCGGAGGGAGATCGAGATTGACAGGGCTGTGGATACGGCGGACGTGAAGATTTCGGCGGATTCCAGATATAAGCTGTATGTCAACGGGGTGTTGGCGGAGGCAGGTCCCTGCAAAGGGGACGGACAGATCTGGTTTTATGACCAGGTGTCCATAAAGCCGTATCTGAGAGAAGGAAACAATGTGCTGGCAGCAGCCGTGCTCCGCTTTCCCATGCACCCTTCCAGGGGAAACCAGAGTATGGTGGGGACTTATTTTCCGGGACTGTTCCTTGAAGGAAGTATTGTGGAAGAGGGAGGGACAAGCCTGGATATATCGGCGGACCGGGAGTGGAAATGTATCATCGATGAAAGAACC
>CAJUJV010000062.1:19802-23159 GCA_910586845.1 uncultured Hungatella sp. | reverse complement strand
TAAGAACATGAAAAACGAAAAACTGATTGCACTTATGCATGCCAAAGGCATCAGCAGGGCCCGGCTGTCGGCTCTGTCAGGGATTTCCCCCACCACTCTGAACCGGATCATCAACGGTCAGGTTCTCCATGTCAAAGGCCCTCAGATGGAAGCCATCGCCAGAGCCCTTGGCACCAATGTGCCCTCCGTATTTGACAGCGCTCAGGCTCGGCTTCCTCTTTCTCTGGCCATCCGTCCCGATGAGGCCGGTGAATCCATCACAAAATTGCTGGACCCCGATGAATCTCTCCTTCTTTACTGGTATCAGAACGCGCTGGAGGAAGGGCGGGCAGCTATCCTGAACCGTGCCCAGATGGAATTTCACAAGGCCCAGATGGAGGTCTCCTACCGGGCAGACAGCATCCGCAGCACCAGGAAGAAATCCGAGCCCTACGAACAGCTTACCCTGGATTTTTCCTCCGGCTCTTCTGTCCCTGTCAGAAATACCGGCACATAAGCAGTATCCGAAAAACTTTCACGGTCCGGCAAAAGCAGTCCGGCTTTCTTTAACAAACCTCTGTGCCGAATGGCATGAGTGCCAGTTTGGCCAGTTTAAGCTGCTGCAGCCCAAAGGGTATCCCCACGATCGTCATGAACCAGAACAGCGCCCAGATCAGGTGTCCCAGAGCCAGAGGCAGTCCTGATATCAGGAGCCATATCATATTCAGGAAAAACGATCCCAGGCCTCCTCCGTACCGGACCTCTTTTCCAAACGGAAAAAAGGTGAGCCCGGCGATCTTAAAGCACTGAAGCCCCACCGGGATCCCTGCAATAGAGGCACACCAGAGACAGCCTGCCAAAACCCAGCTCAGCCCGCTGGCGGCCCCTCCAAAGACAAACCACACCAGATTACCGAGGCATCCCATCTTCCTCATCCTCCCTCTCTTCCGAAAAAATAAACCGGTTGCTGTCCTCCACGCTGTCCCGGATCATGGCCCGGATCTCATCCATCTCCCTGCTGTCAGGCATAAATCGCTCCCACTCTCTGTAAGCCTTTTCATACTCCGCTTCCAGCCTGTCGATCCTGATGCCGGCACAGTAATCTGCATAAAGTCCTGCATAATAAAGTCCCATGGAATCCGCGATCTCCTCCGGAATATCTTTTATGTTCTTCTTTACCTTCTCTCTGATCAGATCATGGACGTAGGATCGCTGATACTCTGCAAAATTCAGAAGATCGTCGTTGTCGATCCCGTTTCTCTCTGCCCAGCTGCTGACATCTGCCGCCCTGGTCTTATAATCTATGGTCCCGTTTTCCTGCCAGGAAACCACTCCGTACTGGCAGGGGGGGATACTGACGGCGTCGCTGACGATCTCATAGATCCCGTATCCCGTGTCTCCCGGTTCTTTCTTGTGCTTCTTCACCCTCTGCACATGGAGATGGCCGCTGATATACAGAGGAACCTGATATCGCTCCAGAAGCTCTGTCAGCTCCTGACTGTTATCCATGACACACTGTGAAGTGTACACACGGCTTTCCTGGAGCAGGTTATGATGTCCCAGGACCAGAACCTGAATCCCCTGTTTCTTTGCGGCCGCCAGATTCTCTTCCAGCCAGATACAGGTTTCCTGTTTCACTTCCCCTTCCACATAATTCACCGGATCATACCTGGCCGTATCCAGAAGGACCAGCCAGATCTTGTCTCTCAGGGCATACACGTAGCTGAAGGAAGCTTCATCCCGGCTCAGAGCCTGACCGGGCCCCAGCTCTCCATAAATCTCCCCATACTCTTCCGGAGAGATCTCACGGGTTCTCTCTGCCGTCTCTCCAAAATAGATACCGGCCTCCTGGTTGTTGATATCATGGTTGCCGGGAATCACCAGGATCTGGATTCCGGAATCCTGAACCCGGGTCAGCTTTTCTGCCAGTTCCAGATGATTGATCCTCTCCCCGTTCATGGTGATATCTCCCGTAAGGATCAGGGCATCCGGCTTTTCTCTCTCAGCCTCTTCAAGGACCGTATCCAGAAGCTCCCGCAGATATCTCACTATCTTCCCGTCGCTCTTTTTCACAAATTCCTCAAAGGCGCTGCCGTAATCCGTGGAGGCCGCAGACATATAGTGAAGATCCGACAGGAGCCAGATCGTGGGAAGAGTTTCTTCCTCAGGCAGGCTTTCGACCGGAAGAGGAGAGGGGACCTGGTATTTCCAGCCGGATCTTCTTTCTGCGGGGCTATTGTCAGGATCTGTCAGCCCACTGTCCTCCTCTGTTTCCGGATCAGACTCAGAGGTTTCCCCCCAAAAGCTTTCATCCCACCCTCTGCCGGTCTCTTCCTGATCTTTTTCACGTTCTGTCGTTTCCTCAGGTTTGCTCTCTTCCTCTATAACAGAGATGGAGATCCTCCCGTCATCTCTGTCTTTTTCCAGAAAATTTCTCACCCTGGATATGACTGAGACGACGCCCATGGTTACAAAGACCAGACAGATCACAGCTAAAATCCATTTCTGTCTACTTTTCATTTATATATTTCCTCATCAGTCTGCCTGCAAAACTGCAGACAGGATTATTATACGAAAGAACCGGCTGTCGGTCAAATTAAAAAAAGCTTAAGATACCACGACAGGTTGTGAGGTTATAAAACCTCCCCGTTTTTATTGTCATAATAGGTTAATAACCTCTCTATATTTCTGATTTTTAGGTTGTTTTATAACCTATTTTCAGATAAATTAGGTTATTTTTGTATTTTTAGTATCACAGGTTAAATTTAACCTGTTGTTTTTTTAATGAGGTTATAACTACTTTCCTCTTCTTTCCCTCAAATGATTGCATTCTATTGCCACATATATTAAAATAAACAGGGATTTATCACAGAAAATGGAGGATTATAAAAATATGAATCTGACCGGTTTGAGCAAATTTATCAGCCTGATTCTCCGGCACAATCCTCAGGTCATCGGGATCGAGCTGGATGAACATGGATGGGCTGATGTGGAAGAACTTCTGGCCGGGATCAATAAGACCCGGAATATTACGATGGATATGCTGGAGGAAATTGTCCGGACTGACGAGAAACAGCGGTATTCCTTTAACGAAGATAAGGCCCTGATCCGGGCGAATCAGGGCCATTCAATTAAGGTCGATGTAGAATTGTCTCAGATGGAGCCTCCCCGATTACTCTTTCACGGAACAAGCGAAAAAGCGGCCGTATCTATCAGGGAGGAAGGTATTCTTCCCAGGGGCCGTCTCTATGTCCACCTGTCGAAGGATCCGGAGACCGCCAGAAAGGTGGGAAGCCGCCACGGAAAGCCTGTGGTTTTTCTGGTTGACAGCCAGAAGATGGCGCAGGATGGTTATGTATTTTTTCTCTCTGTCAATGG
>CAJUJV010000062.1:6718-19792 GCA_910586845.1 uncultured Hungatella sp. | reverse complement strand
TGGCTCACCAGACAGGTCCCGGCCGAATACCTGAAGGAACAGGAAATCTTAAGCGATGATCAGCAGCAGGATCCCGGCCACACTCACCAGGTCATTATCCACGATACTGGAAGTAAGGCTTTGATAGAATGAGTCGCTGTGCTCCATAAGCCTGCTGAGACAGGAGATGATATACATATACTCTTCTCTGTCCAGATTTCCTTTAATAAAAGAGACCAGGGCAATGGTCTGGAACAGGGCAAACTCCACCCCGATATACAGAAACTTTTCTCTGGATTTTTCAAATTCCGGAACAGAAATCAGGTCGCAGAAGAGACGGTATACCCAGTAATTGGTATAAAATTTTCCGTATTCCCGGCAGACCGTTTCCCGGAATGTCTTCAACTGCTGCTCATAGTCCTCTGTGTATTCCCGGCCGAAGTACTCCACCGCCTGCTGTACCAGCCGGTGGAAACGTTCATATTCTTTGTATTTGCCGGCAATATTTAAAATCTGTCCCAGGAAATGATAACGTGATCTTTCGTCCACGACACTTCTCAGCTTCTCTTCCATGGCACAGAGTACCTCCGGCTGGGCATATGCATCGATACACAGCCGGAGAAGATCCGCATTGTGGTTTCCTTCCCTGTCCATACGAACCCCTTCCTCCAGGATGGTGAAGGCGGCAAACAGACGTACCGGCAGAGAGATCTGCCTCATCGTGTAAAGGAATTCCACGAGGCTGGTCCGGACTGCTGATTCAAAAACATATAATTCTGTATGGGGATATTCTTGTCCGGAAATCTCATCTTCGCCTATATCAAACTCTATCTGTTCCTTCTCCATCAGGCTCCGCAGTACTTCCGGACAGGACAGAGCCAGATACAGTTCCTGCACATCTCCGTAGGAACAAGCGCATCTGGGATAGAACATACATGTAGGACATAAATATTCGGGTCCCAGTCTCGCGACCACTCTGCACAGATTATCTTCTGTCAGCATGGGGCATCTTCCGTGATCCAGCCTGACAGAAATCTCATTTCCCTTGTCCTCAAGCCAGTCGGAAGCCGGGATCTGGAGCACTTCTTCCCCCTCCACCATTTTTTCATAAGTTTCCCGGTTCATGACAATCTTCCAGCCGACACAGCAGGTGTTGAGGCATCGGTCAGCCGCACACTGAAACTGATGGAATTCATCTACACTAAGATAGATCATCTCATACTCCTTCTCCGGCCATTTTACGCCTCATCAATGGCCCTGCCAATGTCATGGCGCATATATTTGTTGTCAAAGTGGATCCACTCCGTGGCCTCATAAGCGTTGGCCCTGGCCTTTTTTAAATCCTCTCCCACAGCGGTCACTCCCAGGACTCTTCCGCCGTTGGTTACGATCCGGCCTTTCTCGTCAAATTTGCTTCCCGCATGGAACACATAGTACCCTTCTTTATCCTGAAAGGCCTCAAGTCCGGATATGGGAAGTCCTTTCTCATAGTGTTCCGGATACCCGTCGGAGGCCAACACCACGCACACCGCCGCGTTGTCCTCAAACTCCAGCTCTATCTGGTCCAGAGTGCCGTCGATACAGGCCTCAAACACATCCACGATGTCATTTTTCATCCTGGGCAGCACCACCTGGGTCTCCGGGTCGCCGAAGCGGGCATTGTATTCCAAAACCTTTGGTCCTTTCTCCGTCAGCATCAGCCCGAAGAAAATGATCCCCTTAAAAGCTCTCCCCTCCGCCCTCATGGCATCCACTGTGGGCTGGAAAATATGCTGGGCGCAGAACTGATGGATCTGGTCCGTGTAGAACGGACTTGGGGAGAAGGTTCCCATTCCGCCTGTGTTCAGTCCCTGGTCCCCGTCCTTTGCCCGCTTGTGGTCCTGGGCGGAAGTCATGACTTTGATGGTCTTTCCGTCTACAAAAGACAGCACCGACACCTCCCGGCCGGTCATAAATTCCTCCACCACGATCCGGTCTCCTGCGGAGCCGAACTGTTTGTCCATCATCAGGCTCTTAACTCCCTCTCTGGCCTCCTCCCTTGTCTTACAGATCAGGACACCTTTTCCCAGAGCCAGCCCGTCGGCCTTGAGCACGATGGGCATGTCCGCCGTCTCCACGTAAGCCAGGGCTTTCTCCGGAGAGTCAAAGGTCTCATAGGCAGCAGTAGGAATGTGATATTTCTTCATCAGGTCTTTGGAAAACGCCTTGGAGGCCTCCAGGATGGCCGCGCTCTTTACGGGTCCGAATACCCGCAGGCCAGCCGCCTCAAAAGCGTCCGCGGCTCCTGCTGCCAGGGGATCGTCGGGACCGATGATAGTCAGATCGATGTCCTGCTCCCTGGCGAATGCTGTCAGCTTCTCAAAATCCATGACCCCGATATCGACACACTCCGCCACCTGGGCGATCCCCGCGTTGCCGGGGGCGCAGTACAGCTTGTCCACTTTCCTGCTCTGAGCCACTTTCCAGGCAATGGCGTGCTCTCTCCCGCCGCCGCCTACGATCAATACTTTCATGTTCTGCCTCCTCACTCTTCTTTATCCGCGACTGTCCGTCGCCTTTGTTCTTGAAAATCCGTTCCCTATCATTATATCGGATACATCCTGTAAACGCAAAGCAATTTTTTATGTATAGGAAACGTCATAAATCTTTTTCTTATGACGTTTCCCGCGCTGATTTTGCCGCGTGTAACTGCGGAATCTACCTTATAAAAATCATGCGCATCCCCCGGAGGGACTATAGTAAACAGCAAATTTATTTGTCGTTTACTATAATAAAACGCAGGAATCCCCCGGAACACAGGCTCCGGAGGATATCATTTTCTATAACTCTTTGTTGGCGATCATATGGATGGCCTGAGGCAGGATCTTCCACTCCGCCTCCTCCATGACCCGTCTCTGGAGGATCTCCGGCGTATCTCCCGGAAGCACCTCCACCGCTTTCTGGAGGATAATGGGACCGGAATCCATGCCCTCATCCACAAAATGAACCGTGGCTCCGGTCAGCTTCACTCCTCTTTTCAGAGCCGCCTCGTGAACCTTCAGCCCATAGTACCCCACTCCGCAGAAGGATGGGATCAGGGATGGGTGGATATTGATGATCTTGTTTCTGTACTTCTGAATCATGGCCTCAGGGATGGTCACCAGGAAGCCTGCCAGCACAATGAGATCCAGGTCATACTCATCCACCTTTTTGAGAAAAGCCTCATGAAAGGCCTCTCTGCTGTCAAATGTCTTCGGAGACAGGCATACCGCCTCAATGCCGTGATTTCTGGCCCGCTCCAGGGCATAGGCTCCCGGGTTGTTGCTGATGACCACCTCCACTCTGGCGTTGGTGACGGTTCCGTTTTCCATGGCATCCAGAATGGCCTGAAGATTGGTTCCGCCTCCTGACACCATCACTCCCACTCTCAGCATAAGGTCACTCCTTTTTCTCCCTCTTCCACAGAGCCGATGATATAGGGAGTCTCTCCCGCTGCCCTGACGGCTTCCATGGTCTTATCTACGTCAGCCGGGTCCACGGCCAGCACCATGCCGATCCCCATATTGAAGGTGTTGTACATCATCTCCGGAGCGATGTCTCCTTTGGAAGCCAACAGACGGAAAATAGCCGGAACCTCATAGCTGTCCTTTTTGATCACCGCCCTGGTGCCTTCTTTCAGCATACGGGGAACATTTTCATAGAAGCCGCCGCCTGTAATATGGCTGCAGGCTTTCACCTTCACCCCTGCCTTCTTGATGCTCTTTAAGGCCTTGACGTAGATCCTGGTGGGGGCTAAAAGGGTCTCTCCCAGGGTTCCGCCCAGCTCCTCATAATAGGTCTCCAGCCCCTCTCTGGTCAGCTCCTTCTCAAATACCTTCCTGACCAGGGAAAATCCGTTGGAATGAACGCCGGATGAGGCCATGCCCACGAGCACATCCCCGCTCTTTAAGTTCTCGCCGGTGATCATATCCTTCTTGTCGCAGACCCCTACGGCAAACCCTGCCAGGTCGTAATCCTCCTCCGGCATAAGCCCCGGATGCTCCGCGGTCTCGCCGCCGATCAGGGCTGCTTCCGACTGGATACACCCCTGGGCCACTCCCTTGACGATGTCCGCGATCTTCTCGGGAACATTCTTGCCGCAGGCGATGTAGTCCAGGAAAAACAGGGGCTCGCCTCCGGCGCAGGCGATATCGTTGACACACATGGCCACCGCATCGATGCCGATAGTGTCATGCCTGTCCATGATAATGGCCAGCTTCACCTTAGTGCCGCAGCCGTCGGTGCCGGACAAAAGCACCGGGTCTTCCATCTCCTTGATCTTAGACAGGGAGAAAGCGCCGGAAAATCCGCCCAGTCCTCCTAAGACCTCCGGTCTCATGGTCGCCGCCACATGTTTCTTCATCAGTTCCACTGACTTGTAACCAGCCTCAATATCCACTCCGGCTTTCTTGTAATCCATGTTCTCACCCTCCAGATTATTTTTTCATCTGTGCCAGATACTCTTTGTATCCCACCTCATCCAGTCTTTCAGCCTTCTTCACCACCTCTTCCTTCATGGACGTGGAGTACTCTTTTAACCTTCCAAGGAGCTCCTCGTCAGAGGTGGCCAGGATCTTGGCTGCCAGGATTCCGGCGTTGGTTCCGCCATTAATGGCCACCGTAGCCACCGGGATGCCTGAGGGCATCTGGACGATGGAGTAGAGGGAATCCACCCCTCCCAGGTCAGAAGTCTTCATGGGGATGCCGATGACCGGCATGGGGAACAGAGCCGCGCACATGCCCGGCAGATGAGCCGCCTTACCGGCTCCCGCGATCACTACCTTCACGCCCTTTTCCTCCAGAGACTTGGCGTATTCAAAAAAGATATCCGGTTCCCTGTGAGCGGAAATCACGGTCATCTCAAAATCAACGCCCAATTTCTCCAGAATATCCGCCGCCTGTGCCATCACAGGCAGGTCCGAGTCACTGCCCATCACGATTCCAACTTTCGCCATAGCTGTTCTCCTTTTCATAGTATGTCTTCTAAGTATGAAAACATCATACAGGGTTTTCCAAAGAACGTCAATAGATTTATAAAAGGAAAAGCCCGGGAAACGGAAACAGGCCGTCACCCCTGAAACAGGGTACAGCCCATCTCCTTAAAATATTGGATTTTTTTCTCCAGATCCCTTCTTGACACATCAAAGTATTCTGCCAGGCAGTCCAGACAGTAATACACAGTGGTCCCCCGATTGATCAGCTTTTTTGTAGCCCCGATCTCATCCCGGGTCACCTCCCTGCCGCAGCGCCGACAGCGCTCCTTTTTTCCCTCCATCTCATTTCCCGCAGTTTACCAGACGGCACAGGTACATCTTACAGTCGTGGCCCGGCACGGACACGATATGATAATCCCTCTTCACTCCCAGCTCTTCTCCCGTAAACACATCCCTCATGGAGAAGCCGTACCCAGAAGAATAGGGAACTCCGGCGTCGGCAAAGATGCAGCTTACATCCCGCTCTTCCTCAAACAAGTTATAATAAACGATGACAAACTCATTGCCGGAAAGATGTTTGATAAAGGTGTAGAGCTGGTCCTTCACCGCCCTGAGAGGCTCCACCGCGTTTTCCCTATCCTCCTCCGGCACCATGACGCTCCGCTTCCCCACAAGGTAAGGCGGACGGCACTCCGGATCCTGGTCGATGCGGATCAGTTCCCGGTTGAGCAGCAGTTTTTCCATTTCCGGATTCAGATTCCGAATATCCGCGCCGATCATAAGGGGAACGCCTGACAGGCACCAGAGGGAAAACTGGATCCTGTATTCTCCGTCGGTACAGGGTTTTCCGATGGCCACGTTACCCTGATTGTACATGCCCACGGTCAGCATGTCCATGTCATTGAAACAGTAGGGCCCTGACTGGCACAGATGTTCCAGCTGGGACTGGAAGATCCCCATAAAGGAGCGGAAATTGTCGAAAATATCTCCTGTGGAGCGGTACATATGGGCTCCGATGGATCTCATCCAGTTCCAGGAGTCATGATGTCCCCAGTTGCAGGCGGCAAAACAGATCTCTCTCCCCGAGGCCTTCAGGGCCATGCTCATGATGTGATAGCGGTTGATTCCATCCGCGTTTTGAGGGAAATTGCAGTAATCGTATTTCAGGTAATCCACTTCCCACTCGGCGAAGAGCCTGGCATCCTGAAACTCATGGTCATAGCTGGAAGGGTATCCGGCGCAGGTCAGGATCCCGGCGCAGGAATACATGCCGAATTTCAGTCCCGCCCTGTGGACATAGTCGGCCACCGCTTTCATCCCGTGAGGAAATTTCACCGGGTCCGGCACCAGATTGCCGTCTTTGTCCCTCTCTTTTAAGGACCAGCAGTCGTCGATGACCAGGTACTCATACCCTGCCTCCCGATACCCTTTCTCCACCATGGCATCGGCAATCTCAAAAACCAGCTTCTCGTCAATATCCTTCCCGAAGGTATTCCAGGAATTCCACCCCATGGGCGGCGTCACTGCTATCATAGGTTCTTCCTCCTGTGTTTTGTAACCCAAAGTATAAGCCACCCTCGGTTCTTTGTAAATAGATTTTTGTCTGCCGGATAGATTCAAATGTATACAAGGGGCAATGTCATTTTGTTTAGGCTCTTAAGAACGATTTGTTGCGTGAAATGGAGAAATAATGAAATCACTATATTACTGAGCGGGCGGGAAAAAGAAAGAGATTGTCGAATTCTGGAAATTATGGTAGAATCCCATATAAGGAAAGTCAGAAAGCAGAGGCGGCTTACCCTCCATCTTCGGAGGGGCAACCCTCCAGACGAAAGAAAGGAGGGCTTGCTAATGTATGTTACATATTCGGATCTGATCCAGATAGGTATCTTCATTATCGCCCTCGTGGGTCTGTGTTACACGATCTTCGGGGGAAGAAAATAGCCGCCACTATTCGCACTAGTGACGGCTGACCCTGTAAAGGGTTAACGTTATATACTATTGGGGGTAGGCCGCTTCTCTGGCTTTTCCTCATATTCAATATAACATATTCGAAAGAGGGACGCAAGCCCTCTTTTTGTTATATTGGGTTCTTCTACGCTGAGATGTCCCCATACCTGGAGAGAGGGCAGCTAGAGCATTTGAGCAATGTCCTGTATGTGAACTTTCACGGGATTGAGGTTCAAGAGCGGCACACAGAGCTGATCCCCAGCGGCATAGACGGAGACACCGCTAAGATCAAGATGTTTGTGGCCAGCAAGAAGGCCGTGAACCGACAGGACAACACCCCGCGGCAGTATACCAGGGAGATTTACAACATGTTGAATTTCCTGGGGAAACGCCTGGAGGACATCACAGGCATAGATCTGCGGTACTACTACGGTGTGATGAGGGAGCAAAGAGGGATAAAAATGTCCACCATGCAAACCAGGCTACATTATCTCAGCAGCTTCTGGGATTTTTTAATCACTGAGGAGTTGGTACACAGCAATCCAGTCAAAAAAGTGGGCTTGTTGAAGCTAGAGAAGACCATCAAGAAGCCATTCTCGGCGGCGGAGATGGAAGCCCTGAGAGTTAATTGCCAGGGACTCCGGGACCGGGCCTTAGTGGAATTTCTGTACTCCACCGGAGTCAGGATGTCAGAGCTGGTATCTCTAAATGTGGGTGACATTGAGATGGGCAAGCAAGAGCTGATCGTCTATGGTAAGGGTAGCAAGGAGAGGAAAACATACCTGACGGACAGCGCCAAGTTTTATCTGAGGCGATACTTACGGACTCGGCAGCAGGAGGGCCTGGAAGAGCAGCCGTTGTTTGTCACGTTGGATAAGCCCCATGACCGTCTGACCGTGGCGGGAGTGCAGCACATGCTCCGCCAGCTAGGCAAACGGGCCAAGGTGGATAATTGCCACCCGCGCCGGTTCCGTAGGACAATCGCCACGGATTTGCTAAACCGGGGGATGCCCATTGAGCAAGTCAAAGAATTTTTGGGCCATGAAAAGCTGGATACCACAATGATCTACTGTAGTATCCGCCAAGAGGGAGTCCAGGCCTCACATAAAAAGTACGCATAAGAGGCTCCACATAAGGCAGTTTTAGCGGGCGGAGACGGTCGCTTTATTAAGTTTACCCTAACGCTGAAAAGACGGCTTCCCGCAGACTTGGATAAGTGAGAGCGGGTACTGAATGATATAGTGATATAATGAAATTAAAGTTCCAGTTTATCCGGGTTAGATGTTCGCAAAAGGCCCTCTGGGAGCCGTCTGGGGTCAGAATTGCCAAACATTCCGAGGAGGAAGGCAAACGCAAAGCGTTTTCAAAATGACTGCCGCCCAACGCAGGTGAGGGGGCGCTACCATAGAGTCCGAAAAACAGGTCATACTCCACGGCATTAGTTCGCCCTGCCCCCAGACGGCTCCCAGAGGGCAAAAGCAGAATTCGCTTAACGAAGTGACATTGGTTCAAGGGTTGTCTGAACGGTTACATATAAGGTCAGCGGCCCTGGAGAAAGCAGGTCTACATGTTTCTCAGCACCATCGCCTCATAGGCCCGCAGCTTCCCATCCCTGAACCCGTCCTCATAATTGGTTATGAGACATGTTCCTGAGATAAACTCCCGCGGCACATGAAACACAGTGTCATGGTCCGTGAAATTGCAGGCCACCAAAAGCTTTTCCTCCCCCAGAATCCTCTCGTAGACAAACAGTTCCTCGCTGTCTGCCATCAAAAGCCGGTAGGTTCCCTCGACGATAATGGGGTACTGCTTTCTCAGGGCGATCAGCTTCTGATAGTGGTAAAACACGGAATCCGGGTCCGCCAGCTCTGCCCTGGCGTTGATCTCTCTGTAATTGGGATTCACGGGCATCCAGGGGGTCCCTGTGGTAAAGCCCGCCTGGTCGGTGTCGTCCCACTGCATGGGAGTCCGGGCGTTGTCCCGGCTGACGGCTGTGATACAGGGCCAGAATTCTTCGTGGGAGACCCGGCCGCTCTCACACCACTCCTCATAGGCGTGGATGCTCTCAATGTCGTGGAAATCCCGAGGCCCTTTAAAGGGATAGTTGGTCATGCCCAGCTCCTCTCCCTGATAGATATAGGGGGTCCCCTGCATCATGTGAAGGCAGGTGGCCAGCATCTTGGCCGACCGGACACGGAAGGGCCCTCTGTCATCGCCGAACCTGGACACGGCCCTGGGCTGATCATGGTTGTCCCAGTACAGGCTGTTCCAGGCCTTTCCGGAAAGTTCTGTCTGCCACCTGGAAAGAATCTTCTTGAGCCGGGTCAGAAGCATCCGCTTCTCATTCCATTTTCCGTAGGGGCCGTGGACATCCACATGTTCAAACTGGAACACCATGTTCAGCTCTCCCGTGTCATTTCCGGCGTAGACACAGGCCTCTTTCGTGGTCACTCCGGCCGTCTCCCCCACGGTCATGAGATCGTACTTTGACAGCACCTTTTGATTCATCTCCCTCAGATACTCATGGACCCTGGGGCCGTGGACGCAGTAGGGAGAATAATCGCCGTAAAGGCCCCGGATCTCCCCGTCTGGCATGTCCTCTGTCTTGGAGATCATGCTGATCACGTCCATGCGGAACCCGTCGATGCCTTTTTCGCACCACCAGGTCATCATGTCAAAGACATCTTCTCTCACCGCCGGATTGTCCCAGTTTAAGTCCGGCTGCTTTTTGGAGAACAGGTGAAGGTAATACTGGCCCCTCTCCTCATCAAACTCCCATGCCGGGCCGCCAAAGCATGCTCCCCAGTTGTTGGGCAGTCCGCCGCCTTCCTTCCCATCTCTCCAGATATAATAATCTCTGTAACGGTTGCCGTCTCCCTTTCGGCTCTCCACAAACCATCTGTGCTCATCGGAAGTGTGGTTCACCACCAGGTCCATAACGATCTTAAGACCCTTTTCATGGGCTTTTGCCAGCAGTTCGTCAAAGTCCTCCATGGTTCCGAATTCCGCCATAATGGCCTGATAATCGCTGATGTCATAGCCATTGTCGTCGTTGGGAGACTGGTAGACCGGGGAAAGCCAGATCACGTCAACGCCCAGTTTTTTTAAATAGTCCAGGCGGCTCGTGATCCCCTTAAGATCCCCGATCCCGTCCCCGTTGCTGTCCATGAAGCTTCTGGGGTAGATCTGATAAACCACTGCCTGTTTCCACCATGGTGTGTTCATATGAATTCTCCTCCTTTTCCATAATTACATAATATGATACCAGGGTCAAAAGGTCATAAAATCCGACGCAAGCTTGCTTGCAAGAGGATTTTTGACCTTGGGACCCAAAAAAACACCGAAAAGTAGCCATTTTTCGCAGAAAAATGAGCGGATTTGAGGTGTTTTAGTTTTCTTATTTCATAACCCAATGTCACTTCGTTAAGCGAATTCTGCTTTTGCCCTCCAGGCTCCTAGAGGGCTGTCACAATCTCCGCCACAGCCTCCGCCACTTCTCTTCCGATACCCCTTCCGCCCAGTTCCGCCAGCAGCGCCGGGATCCGCCTCTCCTTCTGTACCAGCCTGTATATCAGGTCCTTCTGATCGAAAGATATCTCTGCCTGGTTCAAAAGATCAAACACCCGCTCCCCGGTCTCATTGTCCCTGGTCCTGTATTTTAAGGGAAGGATGATCTCCAGCCTTTTTCCTGTGTCAAGGGGCTCCAGCTCAAAGGAAAGAGACTGTTTCTTCTCTTTATAAGAGATCACCGTGGTCTGGCGTTCCAGTGTTTTTCCGTCTGTCCGCAAGGCGATCTCCCTGGCCGCCTCCGGCCCGAATCCGGCCAGCTCTACGGTGATTCTCCTCTTTGCGGGAATCAGGGACAGATCTCCCCCGGCAGGCTCTATGGTAAACAGGGCCTGACTCTCCGACTCTTTGTAGGTCATCCTGGTCTTGGCACAGATTCCTTTTTTATAATCCTGGCTTTCGTTGTCATCCTCATACAAGGTAAAAGCCCCATCCGCCCCTGCGTATACAAAAACAGTCAGGGAATCCGGATTTTTTGATGCCTCCCGCGCGGAGATTTCCTCTGTAAAGGGCAGGATCGCCCCGGCTTTTGCCAGGACAGGAATGCTCTCCAGGCCACGGTACATGGTAAGGCTTCTGTCTCCGTCGTAGATCATGCCCGTATATATGTCATACCAAATTCCCCCGGGGAGCCACACCTTCACCGGCGCCATGTTAAGTCCCCGGATCCTGGGTGTGGTGACGGGAGCCACTATCAGCTGGCTTCCGAAATAGTACTGGTTTTTCACCTGGTACGCCTGATCTTCTTCCGGATACTCATAGTACATGGGCTGAATCAAAGGCAGGCTTTCCTCATAATTCCGGTAATTCATGGAATACACATAGGGGATCATCCTGTGGCGCTGCCGGAGAGCTTCCTTCATGACCTCCCTGGCCTCGGCCTTAAATCTCCAGGGCTCCTTTCCGTTAAAGGGGCTGTTGGAGCTGTGGAGACGGGTCACAGGAGAATAGGCTCCCAGCTGATACCACCTTGCCGCCAGTTCGTCGTCCTTGTATCCCCTCATATGGCCGCCGATGTCATGGCTCCACCAGCCGTAGCCGATATTGGAAGCCGTGGCCGTAAAATAGGGCTGAAAATCCAGGGATTCCCAGGTGATGATGGTGTCCCCGGAAAATCCTACCGGGTACCGGTGGCTTCCCGGCCCTGCGTACCGTGAAAAGGTCATGGGCCTCCTTCCGTCCCTTCCGTTGTCCAGGTAGTGGTAGTGGTTCAGCACCCACAGAGGATCCAGGCCCTCAACCCTGCTTCCCGTGCCCTGCTGCCAGTCCACCCACCAGAAGTCCACCCCTTCCTTCTCCCTGGGGTGGTGGAGGAAGGTAAAATAGTTCTCTATGTACTCAGGGTCCGCCACATCGCAGTTTACCGGATCTTCCCTGGCGTAATCCACCCCCATGGCTTTGGCCATGTCCACATACATCTCCTCGTGAGCCCTGACGCCGGAAGCCGGATGGACATTGAGGGTTACGTGCATACCTCTGTCGTGGAGGCCTTCCAGAAAACGGGCCGGGTCGGGAAAATACTCCCGGTTCCAGGTATAACCGGTCCAGCCGCTTCCGTATTTCTCGTCGATCTCTACCAGATGCCAGTCCATGTCCACCACGGCCACGGTAAAGGGCACCTTCTCCGCCTCGAACCGGTCCATCAGCTGCCCGTAGGTCTCTTCCGTGTAAGGATAATACCGGCTCCACCAGTTGCCAAAGGCATATCTGGGCAGCATGGGAGCGGGACCGCAGAGATGATAGAAATCTTTCAGCGCCTCCCGGTAATCATGTCCGTAGCCAAAGAAATACAGATCCTTTCCCCCTTTTTTTCGGGGCTCCACCCAGCCGTCAGGCAGCAGCGCCAGGGAATCGGAGTCATCCAGAAGAGAGAAGCCATACCGGGAGATCACCCCGTGGTCCAGATCCACGGCTCCGTCCGCCTCGTCCAGGGTCCTAACGGTGCCGCCCAGATCCTTTATAGGATCCCCATAATGCCAGATACTCCCGTAATTGCTCACATTTCCCTTTACCTGGATGCTCAGGCCATGGGGAGAAAATTCTTTCTCATTGTAGATCAGGTGAAGACGGGAAGTGTGGATCTCGATTCCGTCTTCCTTTCGTATTACCCGATAAGGCACCTCCGGAAAATCCCGGTTCATCACCATCTGAGTAGGGCGGTCTTCAAAGGCCTGATCGTTTCTGTGTTCCAGGCGGATCAGCCCCTCTGTCAGCACCGTGATCCGGTACCCTTCTCCCGTCACCTGGCTGGCTCCGGGAGCGGCCGGGTTTGTATGAATTCTGTAAACTTCTTTCATGACGACCTCCTTTGCCGGTTTCTCCACTCTCTCGGAGAAATCCCGTATGTATTTTTAAAAGCCCTGGAGAAATGCAGAGGGTTCTGATATCCCACGGCGCATCCGATGTCTCCCACCGAGTACTGAGGCTGTTTCAAAAGCTCCGCTGCCCGGTTCATCCGATAACTCAGAAGAAATTCCTGGGTGGTCTTCCCCATGGCTTCCTTAAAAAGCTTCCCAAAGTAACTTCTGTTCAAGCCGCAGACCCCTGCGATATCCTCCACGGAAATGTCATTTTGAAATTTTTTTTCGATAAATCTTATGGCCTTCCCCACATAAATTCCCCTGAG
>CAJUJV010000062.1:2754-6708 GCA_910586845.1 uncultured Hungatella sp. | reverse complement strand
TCCTTCCCGGAGACAGCGCCGAGCGGCTTAAAGCGTCCAGAAACAGATACAGATGTCCCATGAGATGATGAGGGGCCATGTCTTTGTGGGAGATGAGATAGACCAGTTCCTCCTTCACCAGTTCTCCCAGATCCGGGCTCTGGCTGCGATACACCGGATATTCCGGCCCCAGGCCGGCCTCCGCCACAGCCCGTCCTGCCCGAAGGCCTCCAAACTCCACCCACACATACTGGCAGTGCCCGAAATCCGCCTGAAACCCGTATCCCCAGGCGGGAAATGCCATAAAACCCTCACCGTCTTTTATGTTCCATTGCCGCTGTTCCCATTGAAATCACTCTCCAAGTTTCATGTTGTCCGCGGCTTTGTAATTATATAATATCCACTTTCCCTTGCGAAATCTTGCAGTATTTTCTATAATTAATAACACAATATTGACAAAAGGAGCCAACTATGTACTCTGATCTCACCCTGAAGGAAGCCGTTGCCCACGGAACCAGAAAAAATCCTCTCATGTCCCTCCATTTCACCACCGGACCCGGCACCGCCTATCCGGACGGTTTCTTCGTCGAGCGCCACTGGCACCCTGACGTGGAACTGATCCTCATCCGCCGGGGCACTTATCTGTGTGAGCGGAACCTGGAAACTTATGAGATGTCCGAGGGAGATCTGGCCGTCATCAACTCCGGGGAACTCCATCAGCTGACAGGCATGGGGCCGGACACGGTTCACGATGTGGTGCTGTTCGGACCGGATCTGGTAGACTTTGCCTATCCCGACGAGTGGCAGGAACAGTGGAGCAGGCCGTTTTTGAACCGGGAACTGGAGCTTGTCCCCTGGCTCTCCCCTGCCCACCCGGCCTATTCACGAATTTTGAACCTGTTCAATGGGATTCTGGATTCAGGCCTGAAAAAAGAAGAGGGCTGGTATCTGACCTGTAAGCTGCGGCTGCTGGAATTGTTCGTGATCCTGATTCAGAGAGGGCTGGTGATCCCCCCGAAAAAGCCGGCCTCTGCCATGGAGTTTCGCAAGATCACCCACTACAAGACCGTCACCGCCTATATTGAGGAACATTTCGAGGAACCGGTGACTCTGGAACAGCTGTCAGCACTGATCCCCTGCAGCCCTCATTATCTCTGCCGCTTTTTTAAGGAGATTTCCGGCGTGTCGCCTATCCAGTATCTGATCAGCCGCCGACTGGACCATGCTTCTATCCTTCTGGCCAACACGTCCAGCCCCATCCTCCAGGTGGCGCTGGACTGCGGTTTTGAAAATGTCAGCTATTTTATACGCAAATTTAAGGAATCCAGAGGCTGTACCCCAAGAGAATTCCGCCAGGCCGCCAAACACAAAAATACGCGCAAAAACGATTTGTCAATCTAGCAAAATGGTATAAAATCATAAAAATAGTGATATGTATTCCCCGATTTTCCTGTGATATACTGTCAACATCACCAAATCAGTATGAATAAGGAAGGGGTTTAAAGGGAATGAAAAGCAGAAAAAGAAACCTGTGTCTGCTCCTTGCCGGCTTCATGGCAGCAGGCCTGGGGCTGGCAGGATGCAAGGGGGACAGGGACCGGGACGGAAAGATTGAGATTGAACTTGTCCAGTTCAAACCCGAGGCCATCGAAGTGTTTGAGCAGCTGGAAGAAGAATTCAACCGGACTCATGACAAGATCCATCTGACCATCGACTCCCCCAACGATGCCACCACCATCTTAAAGACCCGCTTTATACGGGAAGACTATCCGGACATCATCGGCATCGGCGGGGACATCAATTATTCCTATTTTGTGGATTCTGATATTCTGGCGGACCTGTCTGACTATCCGGGGCTTAGTTCCATCAAGCCTGCCTATCTGGATATTCTGGACGGACTGGAATTTGTCCCTACAGAAGGGATGTTCGGAGTGCCCCATGCGGCCAATGCCGCCGGAGTCCTGTACAACCGAACCATGTTTCAGGAGCACGGCCGGGAGATTCCCACAACCTGGGGAGAATTTACGGCCCTGTGCCAGAAGATCCGGGAAGCAGGCATTCAGCCTCTCTACTTCGGCTTCAAGGATACCTGGACCTGCCTGGCGCCCTGGAACGCCCTTGCCGTGGACCTGGCACCGGCCGATGTGTGCCGCCAGGTAAACCGGGGAGAGACGAATTTTACGAAAGAATACAGGGAGACCGCCGAGAAGATCAAGGAACTGACAGCTTACGGCCAGGAAGGTCCTTTCGCCTACGGCTACAATGACGCCTGTACCGCTTTCGCCAACGGAGAATCCGCCATGTTCACCATAGGAAGCTATGCGGTGCCTCAGATCAAATCCGTGAACCCGGATATGGACATCGACTCCTTCGTCCTTCCCGGCAGCGATGATCCTGACGGCAATGTACTCAATTCCGGCGTGGATCTGCTGTTCTGCGTCATGGATGCCTGTGAGAACAAGGAGGCTGCCTATGAGGTGCTGGACTTTTTGCTGGAACACGACAATGTTCAGTTTTATCTGGATGAGCAGAACGCCATCTCCTGTAAAGACGAGGAGTTTCAGCTGGCTTCCATGCTGGATGGCATGAAAGACTACATCACAGCAGGGAAAATGGCTGACTATCAGGATCACTACTATCCTTCAGAGATGTCGGTGGACGCTCAGATCCAGACCTATCTCATCAACCAGGACACGGATGGGTTTCTGGCGAAATTTGACAAGGACTGGCTCCGCTATAACCGGGACATTATCCAGAAGGTGAAGGATTATGAGCGGCAAAACGGACAATAAGGGGGGATTGTGAGATGAAGAAGATCAATGACAGGGAACGAACCTATCTTTTTATGACGCTGCCGATTCTGGCACTGTTCTTTTGTTTTAACACGCTGCCTCTCATCAAGGGCGTGATCTACAACTTTACGAATTTTGAGGGATACGGCTCCTACGACTGGGTAGGCCTCCGAAACTATACAGATCTGTTTCAGGACGCCCGGGTGGGCAGATCTTACCTGTTCACCGTCAAGCTGGCCGTGACCTCCACCGTGGTGGTCAATGTGTTAAGCCTGATCCTGGCCCTGGGCTTAAGCAGCAAAATCAAGTTCAAAAGCGCTCTCAGGGGCATGTATTTTATCCCCAATATCCTGGGCGCTCTGGTGGTAGGCTATATTTTTAACTATTTCTTTACCTATATCCTTCCGGCCATGACAAAGACCACCAGCATGCTGGCCAGCACCAGATGGGCCTGGGTGGCCATCGTGGCAGTATGCGCCTGGCAGTCCGTGGCCATGAACACCATCATCTACATATCCGGTATCCAGACGGTTCCCGAGGAAGTCTACGAGGCCGGATCCATCGACGGCGCTACCGGATGGTTCAAATTCAGGAACCTGACCTTCCCTCTGATCATGCCCTTTTTTACCATCAACATGGTTCTGTGCATGAAAAATTTCCTTATGGTGTTCGATCAGATCATGGCCCTGACCAAGGGAGGTCCGGCTCAGAGTACGGAATCCATCTCTTATCTGATCTACAACAACGGCATGGCAGGAGGCCAGTTCGGCTTCCAGAGCGCCAACGCTGTGGTATTTTTTGTCCTCATCGTTGCCCTGTCCGTGGCACAGACGAAATTCGGAAGCAGTAAGGAGGAGCAGCTGTAATGAAAAAAGCATACAAAGCAGAGCGGGTCAGCTGGCCCGTCACCATCCTTTTGATCCTGGGACTGATCACAGTAATCTTTCCCCTGTACATGGCCCTTGTGATCGCGTTGAAACAGCCCTCGGAGATGACCAACAGCATTGCCGGCCTTCTCTCCCTGCCAAAAAGTTTCAGCCTGAGCAATTTCAGAGAAGCCATGAGAGTTACTGATTTCTGGAGATCTCTGTTAAACAGCTTCCTGATCACCTTTATGAACCTGGTGATCTCCATCGCCCTCCACTCTGTCATCGGCTATGTGGTGGGCCGCAACCGGGGAAGC
>CAJUJV010000062.1:2146-2744 GCA_910586845.1 uncultured Hungatella sp. | reverse complement strand
ACCTCTACATCATCAGCGGGATGTTTGTTCCCTTCGCCATCCTGATGATGCCTCTGGTGAAGCAGACCGCTCAGATGGGTATCGCCAACATGGCAGGAATCATCTGCTGTTATGTGGTCTTCTATATGCCCATGAACATGATGCTCTACTCCGGATATCTGGTGAATATCCCCCTGTCCCTTGAGGAGGCCGCCAGGGTGGACGGCGCAGGCACCTGGAAGACATACTGGAGCATCATCTTCCCCATCATGAAGCCCATGCACGCCACCGTAGCCGTCCTTACGGCGCTTGGCACCTGGAATGATGTGATGACGCCTCTGGTAATCATGTCGGGCAGCGGGATGAACACCCTTCCTCTGGCTCAGATGACGTTCCAGACTCAGTTCGGAACCAACTACAATCTGGCCTTTGCCTCCTATCTCCTGGCACTGCTTCCGATCTTAATCTTCTATCTGTTCTGTCAGAAGCAGATCTTAAACGGTGTGGTCAACGGAGCGGTGAAGTAGAGATGTAAGAGGAGGCTTTTCTCCCCTACTCAACCTGCGGCCCCCGTACCGCCGACAGGCGGTAATACGCCTGCGCGTAACAAAAAGAGGGC
>CAJUJV010000062.1:0-2136 GCA_910586845.1 uncultured Hungatella sp. | reverse complement strand
CTTTCGACTTTTTTTGTCCAAAGTATTGACATAGGTCCACTCTTTCGAATATGTTATATTGAACATGAGGAAAAACCAGAGAAGCGGCCTACCCTCGAACAAATCAAACTAACACATGGTGTCAGCCGTCACTATTCGCGGTAGTGGCGGCTATTTTCCGCCCCTGAAGACCGTGTAACACAGGCCAACAAGAGCAACGACGAAGATACAAAACTGAAATAACTCAGCATATGGTACCATCAGCATCGCCCTCCTTTCTTTCGTACCCAAAGGGCATGATATCTGGAGGGTTTAGCCCCTCCGATGGAGGGTAAGCCGCCTCTGCTTTCTGACTTTCCTTATGAAAATTCTACCATGGTTAACATAACCTCCGAAATTAAGCATGTTGTAGATCTCCCGGGTGTACTGCCGCAGGGTGTTGTCCTGCCGGTTTACGGCCTTCTTACTGGCCACAAACATCTTGATCCTAGCGGTGTCCCCGTCTATACCGCTGGGAATCAGTTCTGTGTGCTGCTCCTGGACCTCAATCCCATGAAAATTGACATACAGGACGTTGCTCAGGTGTTCCAACTGCCCCTGATCCAGGTGCGCTGACATCTCATTGACGATCTTTTCTAATATCTTTTCTACCATAAAAATAAGCCCTCCTTCCACATTGATTGTAGAACAGACAGGCTATTTTCGCAAAATAACTTGAAAGCCAATTCCAAATGTGGTATATTGGCTATAGGAAAACAACCGCCCACAAAGTGGTTAGCCTCCTTCAGGTCAAAAGCCTACCTCGACGGCCAAGTACAAGGTAGGCTTGTTTATTTTCGCTTGTCGTTCCTATCGATATAGGCAAGCAGTGCGACTAAAAAGGTTCCGCCCAAAAACAGCAGGCTCAACACTTCATATGTAGTCATACGCACCACCTCCCTTCTCTTTCAAGTTAGGGAGGCTTACCACCTTGTAACACGGTTGTTTCCTGTTTCATATCATAGCACATTTTCCAGAATTCGACACTCTCCTTCTTTTCCGCCGTGAAAGAACTTTCCTGGGTGCTACAGGCCGGGGGCCTTACCGGATCTGATCCAAAATAAAGGGATCTTTGATCTTCTTATCCTCTGCCAGCAGCACGATCTTGGACATGATCTCCGCTGTCTTGGGATCCTCATCCACGAAGGGCAAAAACAGCTTCCCTCTCTTCTGGCTGTGTACCGGAAGGATATTGAGCATGGCGCCGCCCTCCTGGTGTACCACACCGCTGCCCAGATGAACAGAATAGTGGGCCCGGCTTCCGGCGATCAGGGCGTGGCTGTCCTTTAAGGTCACATTGTTCAGTCCGAACAAAGGCAGATTAAACTCCACAATGGCTCTTCTCATCTCGATGGTGGAGTGGCTGGTCTCCGGGTCCACGCCTCCCGCGTGAGCCACGCTTACCGCCAGATCCACGTCCCTCATGACTTCGCTGTAGATCAGCTCCGGCACCTCTTCGATGGTAAGAGGCATAAAGGTCTTCCTGTCGGAGAACTCCACCCACTCCAGAGTGGGGGCCTCCACGTCGCTGGGAGAGAACCAGTCCGCCAGGGCATAGATTCTAGCAATGATATTTTCTTTATAATAGATCTTCTGGAGCCCTTCGTCATAGTCCGCGATCCAGCGGCGGCCTTTCAGACACCCTACCGTCTTCTGAGGCTGGATCTGGTTGCCCGCGAACATCCGGGAATATTTCTGTCCCATCTCCTCCGGCAGCTTCACATACAGCTCCCGGAACACCTGCTTGAAGGGCTGACGGATCTGCCGCTCAAACAGGCTCCGCTGATACTCGTGCCATGTCCCGGCCTTGTACAGGTCCAGAGGATGGGCGATGCGGATTTGGTCGCTGCCTGAGAGGGATTTTGTCTCACCGTTCCAGGACTTGAGGCACAATACACCCTCCTTCACGGCCTTTGCCGCCTTCTTGTCCCCGGGCTTTGCTCCGGTGGGTTTCTTTGCCCCGTCCCCCGGCTCCTCCACGGCCTCACACACAAATCCCATGTTCCCCTCACTGACAAACACCAGAGGTTCCAGAATCGCCTTCACCACCGGGTTTTTGAGAAGCCCCAGGGTCTCCGCCGCCGTGAACCAGGCCCCGCTCTCCATGGACTCTTCCAT
>CAJUJV010000061.1:21299-24564 GCA_910586845.1 uncultured Hungatella sp. | reverse complement strand
GGATAATCCCAATATCGCAGGCCTTCCCATTATCGCAATGACCGCCAATGCTTTTGACGAGGACAGAAAGGCGGCCCTTGAAGCAGGGATGAACGGGCATATTGCAAAACCCATCGACATACCTAAACTGATGGAGGTTCTGATGGAAGTATTAAAAGGAAAAACAGGGTTTTCCGGGGAATCCGGCGGCTCTTGACAGGAAAAATCAAATCCGATATAATACTTTCTATTCCGCAGGAAAAGTTTGCCGGAGACTTCTGACCGGGAAAGGCCGGATGTCTCCGGCGTGAGAGGAACGAGAAAAGATGATCTGCAGCGTGGAACGCGGACTGAGTTATCTGATCGACCATTTCGTGGCGGTCTGTCTGTTTCTGTCCCTGTTTATCCTGACATGGATCGGTGTGGGAGTGTTTCTTCCTTTTATTCTGTATAATCTGGTCAGTATGGCCTCTTCTTATGCCGCATACGGCAACGTGACCGACGGCTATGCATCGATTCAGTGGATTTTTCCGGTAATCTATCTTCCGATGGCCGCTGCAGATGACGGGGAGCTGATGCTGCTGAAACATCTCTGTGTGGTCTGAACCGCCGCTTTGGCAGCGGCGGGGATCTGCCAGTTTGCCGGCCGTGCCGTGATGGAAGGCAGCGTCAGAAGAGCGGGCGGATTCCTGGGCAATCCCAATGCCATGGTTTTTCTGATCATGACCGGAGCCGGGCTGTACAGGAAGCAGACCGGGATCTGGGCAAAGGAAGGACTGGCAGCATTTTTCCTTCACAATATGATGGACACCAGCTTTTTCTATATGGTGATTCCGGCTCTGGCCCTCATGGTTCCGGGGGATCCCCGCAGAGGAGGAAAAAGGACGGGGCCCGTGGCGGTGAAGATGATGTTCGGCGCCTTTGCCTTTCTGTTTGCCTTTAACCTGTATTGTTCTGTTTTCTTTTTATAGGAAAGAAGAGGTCTGACAGGTGGAGGAAGGTTGGAGCTGCCGTGAACCGGCTGAGAAGACAGGAGCACATGACATAACAGGGAAAGGAAGAGAGGCATATGGAGATAGAGAGTATTTTAAAACAGGTTAAGGAAGGCGCCGTCTCCGTAGAAGAGGCGGCACAGCTTCTGAACATGGGAAATTATGAAGATATCGGCTATGCCAAGCTGGACACCAGCCGGAAAGAGCGCACCGGTTTTGCCGAAGTGGTATTCTGCAGCGGAAAGGCGGACAGCCATCTGATGTCCATCTATGAGCGGCTTTATGAGAAGGAAGGGGAGGTGTTCGGCACCCGGGCTTCCAAAGAACAATATGAGCTGATCGGAAACCGTTTTCCGCAGGCAGTCTATGACCCTGTTTCCCGAATCCTGAAGATCGAGAAAGAGGGAAAGAAGAGGACAGGATCAGTGGCAGTCTGCACGGCGGGAACGGCAGATATCCCCGTGGCCGAGGAGGCGGCACAGACAGCGGAATTTTTCGGGACCCGGGTGGAGCGGATCTTTGATGTGGGAGTCAGCGGGATCCACCGGCTCTTGTCCCGGGTGGATGTGATCCGGAAAGCCAACTGTGTGGTAGCCGTGGCAGGCATGGAGGGAGCCCTGGCCAGCGTTATCGGAGGGCTTGTAAGCCGCCCGGTCATAGCAGTGCCTACATCCGTAGGTTACGGGGCCAATCTCCACGGACTGTCCGCTCTTCTGACCATGATCAATTCCTGTGCCAACGGCATCGCCGTGGTGAATATCGACAACGGGTACGGCGCCGGGTATCTGGCGGCGCAGATGAACAGACTTGCAGAGGGAGAGCGGTGATGGAAGAGTACAGAGAGAAATGCAGGACTCTTGACCGCCTTATGGATGAATATACGAAGGAAGGGGCGGCGGTGGCGTTTTCCGGCGGGGCGGATTCCGGGCTTCTGCTGAAGCTGGCGGTGATCCACGGGAGGAAAAACGGGAGTCCGGTCTTTGCCCTGACCGCCGTCACCGAGCTTCATCCGGCAAAGGACGAGAGCATTGCCAGGAAGACAGCCCTGGATCTGGGGGCCGAGCACAGGGTATTGAGGGTGTATGAGCTGAAACAGGGAGAGATCCGCCGAAATCCGGCAGACCGCTGTTATCAGTGCAAGAAATATCTTTTTCAGGAGATCAGGAAGGCGGCTGCAGAGCTGGGAGTCCGGGTAGTCCTGGAGGGGACCAACAAAGACGATTTAAATCAGTACCGGCCCGGGCTTCGGGCTCTGGAGGAGCTGGGGATTAAAAGTCCTTTGAAGGAGGCCGGATTTACCAAGGAAGAGGTCAGAAGGCTGGCCAGGGATTATGGTGTACCCGTGGCGGACCGTCCTTCAGCTCCCTGCCTGGCTACCAGGTTTCCCTATGGGGAGGAGCTGACCGGGGAGAAGCTGAAAAAAGTGGAACAGGGGGAGGAGTATCTGAGATCCCTGGGGCTCTACAATCTGCGGCTCCGGGTCCACGGCGGCATCGCCCGGATCGAGGCGGACAATGGACAGATGGGGCTGCTGGTGGAGAAGAGGCGGGAGATCACCGGATTTCTGAAAGAGTTGGGATACCGTTATATTACTCTGGATCTGGAGGGATTCCGGTCCGGAAGCATGGATGAGGATCTGCCGGCATCGGTGAGACAACGGTTCGGCAAAGATCCGCAGGCTGACAGACCAGAAGCAGAGGGAGGATTATAAACATGGAAAACGGAAACAAATTATATCTGGAGTGCTATTCGGGGATCAGCGGAGACATGACCGTCGGTGCTCTGCTGGATCTGGGCGCAGATAAGAAGGTGCTCATGGAAGCTCTGGAGAGTCTCCCGGTGTCAGGGTTTCGGGTTGAGATAGCCAGGGTGGTGAAATCAGGCATCGATGCCTGTGATTTCAACGTGGTTCTGGATAAGGACCATGAGAACCATGATCATGACATGGAATATCTCCATGGCCACGACCACCATCATGAAGAGGCGGAATGCGGCCACAGCCATGTCCATGAACACACTCATGGATCCCACCATCACGGTCACGACGACCATGAACACGATCATCATCACGCCGATCACCATGACGACCATCATGATGAACACAGTCATGGTGACCATCACGACCATGACCACACCCATGAACACAGTCACGGCGATGACCACCACGCCCATGACCACAGTCACGACGACCACCACCACGCCCATGATCACAGTCATAACCACGGCCATGGCGATCATCACCATCACGAGCACCGGGGGATGCCCCTGATCCGTCAGATCATCAGCCAGGGAAG
>CAJUJV010000061.1:11580-21289 GCA_910586845.1 uncultured Hungatella sp. | reverse complement strand
ACAGTCACGGCGACCACCATCACGACCATGACCACACCCATGACCACAGTCACGGCGATCACCATCACCATCACGAGCACCGGGGGATGCCCCAGATCCGTCAGATCATCAGCCAGGGAAGGCTGACGGAGAGGGCCAGAGGGCTGGCTCTGAGGATCTTTGAGATCCTGGCAGAGGCAGAATCCAAAGCCCACAATGTCCCTGTGGATCAGGTTCATTTCCACGAGGTCGGAGCGGTGGATTCCATTGTAGATATCGTGGCTGCTGCGGTCTGTCTGGACAACCTGGGGATCCGGGAGGTCATCGTTCCGGTTCTGTGTGAAGGTACGGGAACCATAAGATGCCAGCACGGGATCCTGCCGGTGCCGGTGCCGGCGGTGGCCAACATCATGAATATGCATAAGCTGCCAATGCGCATCGTGGATGCGGAGGGAGAATTCGTGACGCCTACGGGTGCGGCGATTGTGGCGGCTGTGAGAACCTCAGGGACTCTTCCGAAAGACTTTTCCGTGGAGAAAGTGGGGATCGGAGCCGGGAAGCGCAATTATGAACGTCCGGGGATCCTGAGGGCCATGGTTATCAGAGACCTGTCTGACGAAAAAGACACCATCTGGAAACTGGAGACCAATATCGACGACTGCAGCGGAGAGGTTTTAGGCTATGTTATGGGACAGCTCTTTGAGGCAGGAGCCAGGGATGTCCACTATGGGCCTGTATTCATGAAAAAGAACAGACCGGCCTGGCAGCTCAATGTGATCTGCAGCAAAGAGGACATCGACAGGCTGGAGCACATTATTTTCCGGGAGACCACTACCATCGGGATCCGCCGGATGGAGATGGAGAGAACGGTGTTAAAGCGGGAAGAGAAGACGATTGTCACCCCTCTGGGAGAAGCACAGGTGAAAGTGTGTGAGGCGAGAGGCGTAAAACGATTCTATCCCGAGTATGAGAGTGCGGCGCAGCTGGCGGAGAAGAATCAGACGCCTTTTTCCCAGGTATATCAGATGATACAGAAGCAGTGTATGGATGAACTGTGATATCCATCCGCCAAGAAGGTGGAGAAAATACAAAATATAGCAGAAAAAGTCTGGAAGCCGGCGATACTGCCGGCTTTTCCCATGTTCGGATCCCGGGACAGTTCCTTTTTTGGAAATAATTTCCCGTGATAAAAAAATGATAAAAAATCACAGGAAGTGAATAAGTCTTCTTGTATTTATTAGAAAACAGCAGTATAATACAGTTCGCAATCTTGTGTTTATAGTTTTTTTATAAATGAAAGGGGGAAGTCCATGTATCTGTTATTTCTGGCAGTATGGCTGATTCTCAACGGTAAGGTGACATGGGAGATCCTGATCTTCGGATTGGTGATATCGGCAGTTCTGTTCTGGTTCATGTGCAGATTTTTAGATTACAGCTTCCGCAAAGAGATTCTTCTGTTCCGTCTGACTCCTCTGTTTATCAGGTATTTCTGGGTCCTGGTGAAAGAGATCGTAAAGGCTAATGTATGTGTGCTGAAGATCATCTTTTCTCCGGAACTGCAGCCGGAACCGGCGTTTGTGTATTTCGATACGAATTTTAAGACGGGAACGGCCAGGATGCTGCTGGCCAACTCTATCACCCTGACGCCGGGAACCATCACGGTATCGGTGGAAGGAGACCGGTTCTGCGTCCACTGCCTGGACCAGGAGCTGGCGGATGGAGTTGAGGATTCTGTGTTTGTAGAATTACTGAAAGAAATGGAGGCGGAGGAAGCGAAATGGAGTTAATACAGCAGGCTTATGATCTTCTGATGACGGCTGCCGTGGTGATCCTGGCCGTGCTGATCATCTTAAGCATCATCCGTTCCATACTGGGACCGGGGATCTCGGACCGGATCATCGCGGTCAATATGATCGGTACCATGATCATCATGATCACAGCCGTTTTTTCCGTGTGGCTGAAAGAGAACTATCTGGCAGACGTGTGCCTGATCTATGCCATGATCAGTTTCCTGGGCGTGGTGGTGCTGTGCAAGGTCTACACGGGAGTGTACCTGCAGAGAAAACATATGAAGGCGGATCTGGGGGCCATAGAAGATAATTTAAGCAGACAGAACAGGGAAGGTCTGGATGAGAAGGAGGTGCAGCCATGACAGGAGAATGGATCCGGTTCGTACTTGCGGCCCTCTGTATGGCTCTGGGTCTTGTGTTTATGATATCGGCAGTATTTGGAGTCAACCGGTTTCACCATGCCCTGAACCGTATGCATGCGGCGGCCCTGGGGGACACTCTGGGAATCCTGTTTGTGATCCTCAGCCTGATTATCATGAAGGGATTTTCCATGGATTCTCTGAAACTCTCCATGGTGATCGTATTCTTCTGGGTCGCTTCACCTGTATCGGGCCATATGATCAGCCGTCTGGAAGCCATGACTGACGAGAGGCTGGGAGAGATCTCCGTGCTGGAGAAAAATAACGGCATCCGGGTGCAGATGGATGACCAGGCCAGCATGATCCGGGAGGTTTCGGATAAGAAAAGGAAAAAGAAAAAAGGAGGAAAGAACAGATGAGACTGTTTGAATGTATTCTCCTCTTATGTCTGATCATGTGTGCGGTATCTGTGGCCTTTGCCAGAGATCTGCTGACATCAATCATCATATTTATGTCCTACAGTCTGATCATGTGTGTGATCTGGATGATCCTCCAGTCTCCGGATCTGGCTATCACGGAGGCGGCTGTGGGAGCCGGAGTCACCAGTATTCTGTTTTTCCTGACCTTGAAGAAGATCAGGGCTATCAGAAAGGAGGAACAGGATGAGCAGGAGGAAGGATAATTATGAGACCAGCCGCTGGCTGAAATTCAAAAAATGGGTAGACGGGGAGACGGACCTCTTAAGTATTGGAATGGAACCTGAAGTACCTGTATCCAGTGAAGGAAAGGAGCGGCGGCGGGATCTGGCCAGGAGAAAGGCCTACGACCAGGAGCTGATCCGTCTGTCCGCGGAACATGCCGACAAGACAGCCATCATGAAGGCCAGGAGTATCCGGTATTTTCAGAAATTTTATAAGGTCATGTCCGTGATCCTGTGTCTTGGGATCATCCTGGTGCTGCTCTGGACCGTGGCTTCCCTTCCTGTTACGGGAAATGCGGACAATCCGGCCAACAATGAGGTTGCGGCCAGATACATCGAAAAGGGACTGCAGGAAACGGGTGCAGTGAATATTGTCACAGGTATGATCCTGGATTATCGTGCTTTCGATACATTCGGAGAATCCTGTGTGCTGTTTATCGCCTCCTGCTGTGTTCTGGTCCTTCTGAGGCTGGACGCGGACAGTAAAAACGAGAATATCAGAAAGATGATAGCCGAGAGCGATGACCGCCATTTTGAACCAAAAAATGATATCATCCTTCAGAAGTGCGCCTGTGTTCTGGTGCCTGTCATCATGATCTTTGGGATCTATATCGTACTTAACGGTCATCTGTCGCCGGGCGGCGGCTTTTCCGGCGGAGCTGTCCTCGGTTCCGGGCTGATCCTGTATCTGAACGCTTACGGCTACGACAGGATGAGCAGGCTGTTTACGGAAAAGGTCTATAAGCGGACTACCCTGTGCGCCCTGACGTTCTACTGCCTGGCCAAGAGCTATTCTTTCTTTACAGGAGCCAATCACCTGGAAAGCGGGATCCCCCTGGGAACGCCGGGAGCGATCTTAAGCAGCGGACTGATTCTGCCGCTGAATATCTGTGTAGGCCTGGTGGTAGCCTGCACCATGTATGCATTCTATACCCTGTTCCGGAAGGGGGGCATGTGAGATGATACAGCACCTGTCACTTAATATAGAAGAAACAGCCGCTGTGATTCTGTTCGGCATAGGATTTACTATCCTTCTCCTTCACCGGAACCTGATAAAAAAGATCATGGGCATGAATATTATGGATACGGCTACCTATCTGTTTCTTGCCTCCAAAGGATATATTACCGGAAGGGCAGTGCCTATTGTAGTGGACGGAGTCCAGGAAGTAAGCGCCTACATCAATCCGGTGCCCAGCGGCCTGGTGCTTACGGGCATCGTGGTCAGCGTCAGCACCACGGCTCTTATGCTGTCCCTGACCATCCGTCTCTATGAGCGGTATCATTCCCTGGATCTTGATGAGATCCTGATTTTGGCAAAAGAGGAGGAACGGACATGAATTTTGTGCAGAATTTCCCCTTTTTCTCCATTATACTGGCCATGTTTTCCGGAATCGTGTCATCAGTCCTGGATGGCAGGAAAGCCCGCAATCTGAGTCTGGCAATGATTGCTGTCACCACGGCTCTGTCTGCGGGAACTCTCTTGTTCTGCCTCGGGTCAGGAGAAAGCTATACATTTATGATGGGCCATTTCCCCGCACCCTGGGGCAATGAGATCAGGGCCGGGATTCTGGAAGGAGTCACCGCCATATTTTTCGGTATCATTATGTTTCTGGCAGTCCTGGGAGGTCTGGACCACACGGCCGAGGATGTGGAGGAGAAAAAATTAAATCTTTTTTACATCATGATCGACCTGATGCTTAGTTCCCTTCTGGCTCTGGTGTATACCAACGACCTGTTTACTGCCTATGTATTTGTAGAGATCAATACCATCGCAGGCTGCGGTCTGATCATGATCCGGCAGAAGGGCCGCAGCATGTCAGCCGCTATCCGGTATATGATCATGAGCCAGCTGGGCTCCGGTCTGTTCCTCATCGGACTCAGCATCCTCTATGACGTCACCGGCCATCTCCTGATGAGTCCGGCCAGAGAGTCGGTGGAGCTTCTGGTGGCTGCAGGCAGCTACCGGATCCCCATGCTGGTGATCATGGCGGTCATCGGCGTGGGCCTGGCTATTAAAAGCGGCCTCTATCCTTTTCACTACTGGATTCCGGATACTTATGGGTATGCCACTCCCACAGCCAGCGCGGTGCTGTCCGGACTGGTATCCAAGGGATATATTTTCCTGCTGATCAAGATCTTCTACCGGGTTCTGGGATATGATAATCTGGTGTCCAGTCAGATGGTCAATGTGCTCTATGTCTTCGGAATCACAGGAATGGTCATGGGATCTATCCATGCCATCCATGAGACAGATACCAGAAGAATGACGGCCTACTCTTCCGTGGCCCAGATCGGATATATCTATATGGGCATGGGACTGGGAACCTCCTACGGTATGGTGGCGGCTGTTTTTCATATCTTCACTCACTCAGCCACAAAGGCGCTTCTGTTTATCAGCGCAGTGGGACTTTATGAGGTGTCAGGGGACAAAAAGGACTATATCAGCCTCCGCGGCGCAGGCTACCGGAATCCGCTGGCAGGCATCGGTTTTACCGTAGGTGCCCTGTCCATGGTAGGTTTTCCCATGTTGTCAGGATTTATTTCGAAGCTTCTGTTTGCCACATCGGCTCTGGAGAGCCCCCACAAGATGCTGCCTACCATCATTGTACTGGCCGTCAGCACGACTCTGAACGCAGTCTACTTTCTGCGGCTGGTGATCACTCTGTACTCCAGGCGGCGCCCGGAAGATGCTCCCATACCGGAGACCAGGGCGAGGAGTTCCTGGCAGCTGCGGCTGGCTATTCTCTGTTTTATCGGAGTAAATCTGGTCCTGGGCCTTGCCTCTCAGCCGATCGTGCAGGCGATCAGAGACGGCCTGGCTATGTTTGGGTAGATTATCAGAACAACTATTAGGAGAGAGATTATGGAAGGAAATATGATTTTACTGCTTCCCATGGTTCTTCCCATACTGGCAGGTATTGTGGTGCTGGCAGGGAAGGTATTTCGGGAAAATAGGAAGTATTTGACAGGTTTGTCTGTGGCGGTTCTTGTGCTGGAGCTTGTTCTGACTTTTCAGGCCCTTGTGTCAGGGGGAAGCCTGACCATGATAAGACTGACGGACCAGCTTACACTGGAGCTTCATATAGATCAGGTAAGTCGGCTGTTTGCGGCTCTGACAGCTGCGGTCTGGCTGCTGGTAGGGATCTATTCTGTGTCCTATATGTCCCACGAGGAGGAAGAGCATCGGTTTTTCGGTTATTATCTCATCGTGGCGGGAGTTCTCATGGGACTGAATTTCTCGGCCAACCTGATTACGCTGTATGTGTTTTATGAGCTGATGACCCTTACCTCCCTGCCTCTGGTTCTCCACGAGAGGAGCAGAGAAGCCGTGAGGGCCGGTCTGAAATATCTGTTTTACTCCGTGGCAGGCGCATTTCTGGCTCTGTTCGGGATCTTTTTCCTGGCCGGAGTGTCTGAGAACCTGACCTTTACGGCAGGGGGAGTACTCAGCGACAGTGCTCTGGCAGGAAAAGAAGGACTCCTTCTGACATCTGCTTTCTGCATGATCGTGGGATTCGGCACCAAGGCCGGCATGTTCCCCCTCCACGGTTGGCTGCCTACGGCTCACCCGGTGGCTCCGGCTTCGGCCAGCGCGGTGCTGTCCGGTCTGATCACCAAGGCGGGAGTGCTGGCCATCATCCGGGTGGTGTATTATGTCATCGGCCCTGACAGGCTCAGAGGCACGTGGGTGCAGAATGTATGGATCCTGCTGACTCTTCTGACCGTGTTTATGGGCTCCATGCTGGCTTACAAGGAACCGGTGATGAAAAAACGGCTGGCTTACTCCACCGTGAGCCAGGTCAGCTATGTGCTTTTCGGTCTGAGCCTGCTGAATCCGACGGCCTTTGCAGGAGCTCTGTCCCATGTGGTGTTCCACTCCGTGATCAAGCATGCCCTGTTTTTGACTGCCGGAGCCATCATCGTGACCACGGGATGGACCAGAGTGGAGCAGATGAGGGGACTGGGACAGGTGATGCCCAAAACCCTGGCCTGCTATACCGTGGCGGCCCTGGCTCTGGTGGGAATCCCGCCTCTGAGCGGTTTTGTCAGCAAATGGTACCTGGCCTCCGGGGCTCTCTCTTCCGGCACGGGAGTGTGGGCCTGGGTCGGCCCCGCGGTGCTGCTGGTCAGCGCCCTGCTGACGGCAGGATATCTGCTTCCTCTGACTATTCAGGGATTTTTCCCCGGCCATGATTTTAAAGGGGAGGAAATCGAGAAGAGAGGACTGAAGGGGAAAGAACCGTCCTGGTGGATGCTGGCTCCCATCGGCGTGCTGGCAGCGGCGGCCCTGCTGCTGGGCTGTTTCCCGGGAAGCCTCATATCCATGCTGCAGTCCATAGCAGCGTCCGTACTTTGATGGAGGGATGATTATGAACGAGATCATACTGGCCCTTCCTGTCTTTCTCCCTGTCCTCAGCGGCGTGGTCATGCTGTTCCATCCCTGGGGCCGGAAGGAGTGGGACCGGAAAAGGGAGCTTTTCATCGAGGGTCTGGTAGTGCTGAACAGCCTCCTGGTGGCGGCGGCCATAGGGGGAGGGACGGACGGAGGACGGCGGCTGGTACTGTTCCGGCTGTATTCCACGCTGACGATTATGTTCAAGCTGGATTCCATGGGAAGCGTGTTTGCCGGGCTGGTGGCGTTTCTGTGGCCGCTGGCAACCTTGTATGCATTTGAATATATGAAACATGAAGAGCGGAAAAATACTTTTTTCGCCTTCTATACCATGACCTACGGCATCACCATGGGCATCGCCCTGGCCGGTAACCTTGTAACCTTGTATCTGTTTTATGAGATGCTTACGCTGGTTACGCTGCCGCTGGTCCTGTTTCCCCTCACGACAGAAGCCGTGCGGGCAGGCCGGTCTTACCTGTACTATTCCATAGGCGGCGCCGCCTTTGCGTTTATCGGCCTGGTGTTCGTTCTGGGGTTCTCGTCTGTAGGTACTACGGAGTTTATGGCAGGAGGGATGCTGGATCTGGAGAGAGCCATGGAAAACAGAAATACCCTGCTGTTTGTATACGTGCTGGCCTTTTTCGGCTTCGGTGTCAAGGCAGCCCTGTTTCCCTGTTACCGGTGGCTTCCCAAGGCGGCCGTGGCGCCGACGCCGGTGACGGCTCTGCTCCATGCGGTGGCCGTGGTCAAGTCGGGCGCCTTCGCCATCCTGCGGCTTACCTTTTTCAGTTTCGGAACACAGTTTTTGAGAGGAACCTGGGCCCAGTGGGTGGTTATGGCGGCAGCTATGGCGACCATTGCCTTCGGTTCCACCATGGCAGTGAGAGAGGTGCACTGGAAACGGCGGCTGGCTTACTCTACAGTCAGTAATCTGTCCTATATCCTTTTCGGAGCCACGCTGATGACTCCCTTTGGACTGGCAGCCGCCCTGAGCCATCTGGTGGCTCACGCATTTATGAAAATCTGCGCCTTTTTCTGTGCAGGTGCAGTCATGCATCAGTCGGGAAAGACCTATATCTATGAACTGGACGGTCTGGGAAAGAAGATGCCCGTCACCTTTGGCTGCCTTCTGGTTTCCAGTCTGTCCCTCATGGGAGTTCCTCTGTTTGCCGGCTTCATCAGCAAATGGAACCTGGCCTCGGCGGCTTTTGACAGCGGAAGCGGGCTGGGAATCGGGGGAGTGGCGGTGATCCTGTACTCCGCCCTGATGACAGGGATCTATATGATGACCGTCATTGTCCGCGCTTATTTTCCAAGTCTGGCGGAGAAGGTGGCGGCAGGTTCCGGCGGAAGGGATGGGCAGAACGCCGGCAGCCCTGAGACAGCCGGCACAGACGGGCAGGACAGGAAAAACGGTGAGGCGGCTGTGACGGATCCGGGCTGGAAGATGACCGTGCCTCTTGTGATCTTTGCGGCGGCGATTCTGCTCATCGGTCTTTGCCCGGCTCATCTCATGAGACTTTTGACAATGATCGGAGGTGAAGCAGGATGACAGAAGTGATGGAATGGGTGCTCCCCGGTATCTGCGGCATGGGACTACATCTCAGGCTGGATGGATTCCGGCTGGTGTACAGCCTGATCGCAGTGCTGATGTGGGGCGTCAGCGGTGCATTTTCCAGACAGTATATGGCTCATTACAAAAAGAAATCCAGATACTATCTGTTTTTCTGGGCCACCTTTGCGGCTACGGTGGGAGTGTTTCTCTCGGCGGATCTGTATACGACATTTATCTTTTTCGAGATCATGTCCTTTACTTCCTATGTGTGGGTAGCTTTTGACGAGAAGCCCGAAAGCCTTCGGGCGGCGGAAACCTACCTGGCAGTGGCTGTCCTGGGCGGTATGGTGATGCTTATGGGACTGTTTCTGCTCCATGATGTTCTGGGAACCCTGGATATGGAACAGATCGGCATCGAAGCCGGACGGGTTCTGGCGGGAGAGAAGACCCTGTCTCATGGGGCGGATATCCATGTGGCAGGAGGGTTTGCCTCTGCCAGAGCCCAGCTGTACACGGCAGGATTTCTGATGCTTTTCGGCTTCGGAGCCAAGGCAGGGTGCTTCCCCCTTCATATCTGGCTGCCCAAAGCCCACCCTGTGGCTCCGGCTCCTGCCAGCGCTCTGCTGTCGGGGATTCTGACCAAGGCGGGAGTCTTCGGGATCATTATCCTGTCCTGCACCATGTTTACCGGTGACGGAAACTGGGGACTGCTGATCTCTCTCCTGGGCCTGGTGACCATGTTTCTGGGAGCGCTGCTGGCAGTATTTTCCGTCAATCTGAAACGGACCCTGGCCTGCTCCTCTGTATCCCAGATCGGATTTATCATGACAGGTATCGGTATGTCCTGTCTTCTTGCCTGGACGGGAGAGGGCAATCTTCTGGCGGTGAGAGGGGCGTTTCTCCATATGGTGAACCACTCCCTTATTAAGCTGG